>JAATGN010000104.1 GCA_015654615.1 Rhodospirillales bacterium | reverse complement strand
GTCACCGATGCCGAGAAGATGTTCGCGGCGCTCGATGAGCCCTACGTTCTCCTGCTCGCGAAGAAGCTTCCCGGCGCGCAGCCGATGCTTCCCTTGCTTGAGGCGGTCATGAAGAGCGGCACGGCGTTGCTCATCATAGCCGAGGATATCGACGGCGATTCGCTGGCCACGCGGGTCGTCAACAAGCTGCGCGGCGGCCTGAAGGTGGCGGCGGTGAAAGCCCCGGGCTTCGGCGATCGGCGCAAGGCCATGCTCGAGGATATCGCCATCGTCACCGGCGGCCAGGTGATCAGCGAAGATCTCGGCATCAAGTTCGAAAATGTCACGCTCGACATGCTGGGCAAGGCCAAGACGGTCCGCATCGAGAAGGACACCACCACGATCATCGACGGCGCCGGCAAGAAGGCGGACATCCAGAGCCGCTGTACGCAGATCCGCGCCCAGATCGAATCCACGGATTCGGATTACGACAAGGAGAAGCTGCAGGAGCGCCTGGCGAAGCTGGCGGGCGGCGTGGCGATCATTCGCGTCGGCGGCGGCTCGGAAGTCGAAGTGAAGGAGCGCAAGGACCGCATCGACGACGCCATGCATGCGACGCGGGCGGCGGTCGAGGAAGGCATCGTCGCCGGCGGCGGCGTCACCCTGCTTTACGCCAGCAAGAAGCTGGACGGGCTCAATCACGAAAACCATGACCAGAAGGTCGGCATCGACATCGTGCGCCGCGCGTTGCAGGCGCCGGCCCGGCAGATTTTCACGAATGCCGGCGAGGAGGGTGCCGTCATCGTCGGCAAGCTTCTGGAAAAACACGACGCCACTTACGGTTTCGACGCCCAATCCGGGTCCTATGTCGACATGATCAAGGCCGGCATCATCGATCCGACCAAGGTCGTGCGGTTGACGCTGCAGGGGGCGGCCTCCATCGCCGGCTTGCTGATCACCACCGAGGCGATGATCGCCCAGAAGCAGGAAGCGCCGCCGCCCGGCGACGACGTGGAAGGCATGAACTACTAACCGTCTCTCGAATACCTCCTCTCCCCTTGCGGGAGAGGAGGGCGAGGGTGCAAATCGGAGACGCGGCATGGCATTGCGTTCTGAGTTTTCCCTCGGCCATTCCGAGTTCAACGAATTTCTCTTCGCATCCGTCGGCGAAGAGAAAAACGGGATGTCGCTGACGGTGCTTTCCGCCTTGACGCGCCTCGGCTTCGATCCCTGGGGAGAAGCGGCGCGATTGTCCGATCTGCCCAGGGAAACGGCGGCGCGTGTCCTGGCCCTGGCGCTCGCCCTGCTTCCGGAAGGGGACTGGAAGACGGCGGATTCGCGGACCATCGCCACGCGGCTGGTCAGCCGTTTGCCGCAGCAGCGGGCGCCCGTCGTCTCATCGGCGCCGGACGAACCTCTGCGGGCGGAGAAAACGAAGCCGGACATCACCAAATGGGTGGTCGCGGCCCTCGCCGCCGCCTTGCTCATCGCCATGTGGTTCCTGGCGGGCTGACCGGTTTTCCCGGGCGCCCCCTTGTTGCCGGATTGCTTCGCTCCGCCAAGCGTCAGTAGCACCGGCGTCCCTGCCGGTGCTACTTTTCCTTTGTGGAACGCGCAAGGACGCGATCATTTCGCGCCAAGTCCTAAGTAGATTCCGAACCTCCCTGCCGGTCCGCCGCCGGCTATACTGGGCACCGGTGTTCTGTCAATCGACGGCATCCGCCTCGTCATCATCCCTTTCCGCGTCGCTCTCGCAGCCATTTCTGGCAGCACGCCGCGAAGAAATAAGACCACAGCCTTCACAAGCGCCCAACACATGATTACGTCGCCGATGTCGGTGGATATCCACATCACCAACGACAGCCGAATTCGAGAGGTTTTCGAGTCCGGCACGGCGCAGAAAGGTCCATTTGACAAATCTTGTTCGTCGCGCCCTCGGGCGTGCGCCATTCGTGTCGCCCTGGGATAATCTCAACCCCATTCGGGAAGAACTCTTCAGCATCGAGCGCATCGAGGAGCACGCACGGAGTCTGGCGGTCGCCCAGACGGTGACTCCCAAGGTGACGCGGGGCCTGCCGCTGGCCGGGCGATTGGCCGAAAACGCGATCGTTCTGCTGGAGTCCCATCGCGCCATCGCCAAGGTGATCGACGCGGGCGGCGCCATCAGCCCGGCCGCCGAATGGCTGCTCGACAACTATTATCTCGTCGAGCGGCAAATCCACGCCATCCGATCCGATCTGCCGTCCGGTTATTACCGGCAGTTGCCCAAGCTCGCCGATGGGCCGTTCCGGGGGTATCCGCGGATTCTCGGCGTCGTCTGGGCTTTCGTGGCGCATACCGACAGCCGCTTCGATTCCGAAATGCTGTGCGGCTTCGTCCGGGCTTACCAGGATGTCCAGCCGTTGACGATCGGCGAACTGTGGGCCTTGGCCATCACCATCCGGATCGTGCTCATCGAGAATCTGCGGCGGCTTGCCGAGGGAATCGTCCAGAAAGCCGTCGCTCGGCAGGCGGCGGACGATCTGGCCGACCGTTTGCTGGGGGCCGGCGGCCGGACCGCCGAATCCGTGCATGTGGTCCTGGCCGAGCACGAGCGGGCGCCCCTGCAGGACGCCTTCGCGGTTCAGCTCGTCTACCGCTTGCGCGACCAGGACCCCCGGGTGACGCCGGCGCTGACCTGGCTCGACCAGCGTCTGGTCGCGCAGGGAACGACCACCGACGCCCTGGTGCACGACGAACATCAGAGGCAGGGGGCGTCGAGCGTCTCGGTGCGCAACATCATCACCAGCATGCGCCTGATCTCCGACGTCGACTGGACCGAACTGGTCGAGAGCGTCAGCCTCGTCGACGATGTGCTGGCCGCCGCCGACAGCACTTTTTCGGACATGGACTTTCCGACCCGCAATCTCTATCGCAGCGCGATCGAAGCCTTGGCCCGGGGTTCGGAACATAGCGAAATCGACATCGCGCGCCTGGCCGTCGCGGCGGCGCGGACGGCGGTTTCCGCTGAAACGCAAGCCTCCCCCCCACCCCCGGCCCCTCCCCGCCAAGGCGGGGAGAGTGTCGAAAACGACCCCCTCCCCCTCGTGGGAAGGGATGGGGTGGGAGGAGACATCGCGACTCGGCCGGCGCCACCACGGTTGCGTCCATGTCAAGATCTCCGCCAGGGCGATTCCGGCTACCATCTTCTGGCCGGGGGACGGCGCGCCTTCGAAACGGCGATCGGCTACCGGCTGCCGATGCGCGGCTGGCCCGGACGGCTGAATCATGCCTTCGGCATCGGCGGCTATGGGGCCGCCATCCTCCTCGTCACCGCCGCCCTTCTTGCTTTTCCGCTGTTCCTCCTGGCGGCGACGGGCCTCGGCGGGGCCTGGATCGGCTTGCTCGGCATTCTGGGCGCCGTCCCCGCCATCGATGCGGCCGTCGCACTGGTCAATCGCGCCGCATTGTGGAGCTTCGGCGCCACGCTTCTGCCCGCCCTGGCCCTTCAGGACGGCATTCCCTCCCGTCTGCGCACCCTCGTCGCGGTGCCGACGCTGCTGACCACCCCGGAGGCGATCGAAGAACAGATCGAACGCCTCGAGGTTCACTATCTGGCCTCTCCCGAGGGTGATCTGCTGTTCGCGCTGCTCTCCGACTGGGTCGATGCCACCACCGAACGGGCGGCGGGCGACGACGATCTCCTGGCGGCGGCGACGGCGGGTATCGCCAGGCTCAATCGGCGTTACGGTCTCGCCCCGGGGGGCGTCCGTTTCCTGCTGCTTCATCGGCGAAGGGTCTGGAACGAGGGCGAGGCGCGGTGGCTGGGCTGGGAACGCAAGCGCGGCAAGCTGCATGAGCTGAACCGGCTG
The DNA here is from genome assembly GCA_015654615.1 of Rhodospirillales bacterium. Classification (GTDB taxonomy): domain Bacteria; phylum Pseudomonadota; class Alphaproteobacteria; order Rhodospirillales; family Magnetospirillaceae; genus Telmatospirillum. The sequence continues at coordinate 8,434 of JAATGN010000104.1, read as the reverse complement.
CTGCGCGGCGCGACGGACACCACCTTCATCGGCATCGCAGGGCAGCCGCCGGCCGTGTCCCCGGATGTTCGCTATGTCGTGACGCTCGATGCCGACACCCGGCTGCCACGCGACACGGTCCGCCGGCTGATCGGCAAGATGGCCCATCCGCTCAACCGTCCACGCTTCGATGCCGCGGTCGGCCGAGTGGTGGAAGGGTATGCGGTGATGCAGCCGCGGGTCACGCCATCGCTGTCGACCGGCCAGGAAGGATCGCTGTTCCAGCGCACCTTCTCCGCCATGGGCGGCATCGACCCTTATGCTTCGGCGGTCTCCGACGTCTATCAGGACCTGTTCGGGGCGGGTTCCTATGCCGGCAAGGGCATTTACGACATCGACGCCTTCGAAGCCGCCCTGGCCGGACGCGTCCCGGATTCGACGCTTCTCAGCCATGACCTGTTCGAAGGCGTGTTCGCCAGTGCCGGTCTCGCCTCCGACATCGAGGTCGTCGAGGAATTTCCGGCCCGCTATGACGTCGACGCGCTTCGTCATCATCGCTGGACCCGCGGCGATTGGCAGCTCCTGCCCTGGATCCTGGATCGTGGATCGAGACGGGGGAGCGACCGGCCGAAGGATGCGATTCCGGCGATCGGTCTGTGGAAGATGCTCGACAACCTGCGCCGCTCCCTTTCCGCGCCGGCGACCATTCTCGCCCTGGTGGGCGGCTGGGCGGCGTTGCCCTTCGGCGAGGCGCTGGTCTGGACCGCCTTCCTGCTGGGAACGATCGTGCTGCCGAGCTTGATTCCGGTGATCGGCGCCATCGTTCCGCGCCGCGCCGGCATTACCTCCGACAGTCACTTTCGCGCGCTGGGCGGCGATGTGCGCCTTGCCTTGACGCAATCGGGCCTGCGCATCGTCTTTCTGGCGCATCAGGCCTGGCTGATGAGCGACGCGATCGGCCGAACCCTGATCCGGCTGTTCGTCACCCGCCGCCATTTGCTCGAATGGGTCACGGCGGCCCAGGCGACGATCGGTCCCAGGCTCGATCTTTTCGGCTTCTATCGCCGCATGGCCGGTGGACCGGCCATCGGGGGGCTGGCCTTGGGCGCCGCCTTGCTGGCGGGACGGGGCACCTGGCCCCTGGCGGCGGCCTGCGCCCTGCTGTGGATCGCCTCGCCGGCCATCGCCCGCTGGGCCAGCCTGCCGCCGCCCGGCGGCGGACGATCGTCGACCTCGGTGGAGGATGCCCACGCCTTGCGCCTGACGGCGCGCCGGACCTGGCGGTTCTTCGAGACCTTCGTGACGGTCGACGACCATATGCTGCCGCCGGACAATTTTCAGGAAGACCCGTCGCCCGCCGTCGCCCACCGCACCTCGCCCACCAATCTCGGCCTTTATCTTCTTTCGGTGGCGACCGCCCGCGACTTCGGATGGACGGGATCGGCCGAGGCCATCGAGCGGCTGGAGGCGACCTTCGCAACCATGAGCGGACTGGAGCGCGTGCGCGGTCATTTCTACAATTGGTACGGCACGCAGGATCTGCGGCCGCTCGACCCGCCCTATGTCTCGTCCGTCGACAGCGGCAATCTGGCCGGGCATCTGATCGCCCTGGCCAATGCCTGCCGGGAATGGCGCGACCATCCGCTGTCGGACGCGCGGCGCCTCGCCGGCATCAGGGACGCCCTCGATCTGGCCCGCCAGGAGGCGCAGCGCCTGGACGACGGCCGGCGCACCCAGACGGTGACATGGCACCAGCTCGACAGCGCGCTGGTCACGCTGGCCGCCAGTCTCGGACGTGCCGCGGTCGGCGGCGAGGACATCGCCCACCGGCTCGCCGGGCTTGCCGTGCAGGCCGAGACCATGGCCGACATCGCGGGCGCGCTGGCCAGCGAACGGGACGACGATATCAGCGCCGACATGCTGTTCTGGACGGCGGCGACCCAACGGTCGATCGAAAGCCATCTCCAGGATCTCACCCAAACGGCGGATGCCGCCGGTTTGCTGCAGGCCCGGCTCTCGGTCCTGGAGGAGGCCGCCCGGACGACGGCCATGGAGATGGAATTCGGCTTTCTGCTCGATCCCGAGCGCAAGCTGCTGTCGATCGGTTACCTGGTGACCGAGGGAATGCTCGATTCGAACTGCTACGATCTTCTGGCCTCCGAAGCCAGGCTGGCCAGCTTCCTGGCGATCGCCAAGGGCGATGTTCCGGCCCGTCATTGGTTCCGGCTGGGCCGCACCGTCACGCCGGTCGCCCATGGCGCGGCGCTGCTTTCCTGGTCGGGCTCGATGTTCGAATATCTGATGCCCTCGCTGGTCATGCGGGCGCCGGCGGGAAGCCTCCTCGATGAAACGAGCCGGCTGGTGGTGCGCCGGCAGATCGACTATGGAGAGACGCTGGGCGTTCCCTGGGGCATTTCGGAATCGGCCTACAATGCCCGCGACCTGGAGTTCACCTACCAATATTCGAATTTCGGCGTCCCCGGCCTCGGGCTCAAGCGGGGCCTCGGCGACAGCGCGGTGATCGCCCCTTACGCGACGGCGCTGGCGACCATGGTCGATCCGCGGGCGGCGGCCCGAAATCTGGAACGACTCGCGGGCATCGGCGCACGGGGCCGCTACGGTTTCTACGAGTCGCTCGACTATACGCCGATCCGCGTGCCGGAAGGCCAGACCGTGGCGATCGTCCGCGCCTTCATGGCGCATCACCAGGGCATGACGATCGTCGCCATCGCGGATGCCTTGCTGGACGGCGTGATGCGGGCCAGGTTTCATGCCGAGCCCATCGTCCAGGCGACGGAATTGCTGTTGCAGGAACGCACGCCGCGCGACGTCGCGGTGGCCCGTCCCCTGGCGACGGAGGCGAGGTCGAACGCCAAGCTCCTGGAGATCGAACCGCCGGTCGGCCGGCGGTTCGTCACGGCGCACAGTCCGACGCCGGCGACGCATCTGCTTTCGAACGGGCAGTATGCGGTGATGCTGACGGCGGCCGGTTCCGGCTACAGCCGTTGGCAGGAGATGTCCGTGACCCGCTGGCGCGAGGACGCGACCTGCGACGATTGGGGGTCCTACATCTATTTGCGGGACGTCGGCAGCGGCGCCGTCTGGTCGGCCGGTTTCCAGCCGATCGGTGCGGAGCCCAACGCCTATGAGGTGCACTTCAACGAGGATCGCGCCGAAATCACCCGCCGCGATGGCGCCCTGACGACGGTCCTGGACGTGGTCGTTTCGGCGGAATTCGCCGGCGAGGTGCGCCGCGTCTCGATCGTGAACTCCGGCAACCGGACGCGGGAGATCGACGTCACCTCCTATGCCGAGCTGGCGCTGGCTCCGCAGGCCGCCGACATCGCGCACCCCGCCTTTTCCAAACTGTTCGTCGAGACCGAATATCTGGCCGCCCAGGGCGTGCTTCTGGCGACGAGACGGCGACGGACGCCGAATGAGCCGGAGATCTGGGCGGCGCATCTGGCCGTCGTCGACGGCGAAACCATGGGCCAGCCGCAGGTCGAGACCGACCGGGCCCGTTTCCTCGGCCGCGGTTCCGGTGTCCGGACTCCGGTCGCGGTGATCGACGGCCGGCCGCTGTCGAACACGGTGGGCACGGTGCTCGATCCGATCTTCTCGCTGCGTCGCCGCCTGCGCGTCGCACCGGGCGCCGTCGTGCGCATCGCCTATTGGACGATGGTGGCGCCCACCCGCGAGGCCGTCCTCGATCTCATCGACAAGCATCGGGACGTCGCGGCGTTCGAGCGGGCGGCCCTGCTGTCCTGGACCCAGGCGCAGGTGCAGCTGCATCATCTCGGCATCGGTTCCGGCGACGCCGGTCTGTTCCAGCGTCTCGCCGGGCACATCCTCTATGCGACGCCGACGCTGCGTCCGTCGTCCGACACCATAAGGCGCGGCGGCGGCGGCCAGTCCGGGCTGTGGGCACAGGGCATTTCCGGGGATCTGCCGATCGTCCTGCTGCGCATCGCCGATACCGAGGATCTCGATATCGCGCGGCAGTTGCGGCAAGCCCACGACTATTGGCGCATGAAGCAGCTTGCCGTCGATATCGTCATCCTGAACGAGCGCGCCTCGTCCTATGTCCAGGATCTGCAGAATGCGCTCGAAACGCTGTTCCGCTCGGGTGGAACGCGCGGGCCGTTCGGCATGGCCGGACCTTCCGGCCGGGTCTTCATCCTCAGGGCCGATCTGATTTCGAGAGAGGCCCGCGCTCTGCTCGCCTCGGTGGCGCGGGTGGTGCTCGTCGGCCAGCGCGGGCGTCTTTCCGATCAGCTCGATCAGGCGCCGGAACCGCGGGTCTCGGCCCGTCCCATGTCGAAGCGCGTCTTCGCCCTGCCGCAGTCGCAGAGTCCGCAGCCATTGCCGGATCTCGAATTCTTCAATGGGCTTGGCGGCTTCGACGACGACGGCCAGGAATATGTGACGATTCTGGGGCCCGGCCAGTCGACGCCGGCCCCTTGGATCAATGTCGTCGCCAACGCCAACTTCGGCTTCCAGGTGGCGACCGAGGGCGGCGGCTATACCTGGTCGGCCAACAGCCGCGAAAATCAGCTCACCCCCTGGTCGAACGATCCCGTCACGGACCGCCCGGGCGAAGCGTTCTATCTGCGCGACAACGACAATGGCGATTTGTGGAGTCCGACCGCCCTGCCGATCCGCGACCCGGCGGCGACCTATGTGGCGCGCCACGGCCGGGGATACAGCCGGTTCGAATATTCGGCGCATGGCATCGCCGTCGATCTTCTCCAGTATGTGCCGCTCGACGATCCGATCAAGATCTCGTGCTTCAAGCTCCGCAACCTGTCGGGCAGCAGCCGGCATCTTTCGTTGACCGCTTACGTGGAGTGGGTGCTGGGGCCGTCGCGGGCGGCGTCGGCGCCGTTCGTCACCACCGAGATCGATTCCGCCACGGGCGCGATGTTCGCCCGCAACCCGTGGAATCCCGCTTTCGGGGCGTCCGTCGCCTTCATCGATTTCTCCGGGCGCCAGACGGACTGGACGGGGGACCGCCGGGAGTTCATCGGCCGCAACGGCACGCTGGCGAGTCCGGCGGCGCTCGCCGGCCGGGTGCGGCTGTCGAACATGGTCGGCGCCGGCCTCGATCCTTGCGGGGCGATGCGGACCACGGTCGAATTGCCGGCGAACGGCGTCGTCGAGATCGTCTTCTTCCTCGGGCAGGCCGCGAGCGCCGAAGAGGCGCGAAGCCTGGTCGCCCGTTACCGCACGGCCGATCTGGGGGCCATTCGCGCCGAGGTCGATCACTATTGGGATAAGGTTCTGGGCACCGTACAGGTCAAGACGCCCGACCGGTCGATGGACATCATGGTGAACGGCTGGCTTCTCTATCAGACGCTGGCCTGCCGGTTCTGGGCGCGGTCGGCGTTCTATCAGGCCAGCGGCGCCTATGGTTTCCGCGATCAATTGCAGGACGGAATGGCCCTTGCCGCCGTCTGTCCGGCCCTGACGCGCGAGCATTTGCTGCGGGCGGCGGGGCGGCAGTTCGTCGAGGGCGACGTCCAGCATTGGTGGCTGCCGCAATCCGGCCAGGGCGTGCGGACGAGAATTTCCGACGACCGCCCGTGGCTGGCCTATGCCACCGCCCATTATGTCGAGACGGTCGGCGACGCCGCCATTCTCGACGCGGTGATTCCCTTCCTGGAGGGCGAAAAGCTGGCCGAGGGGCAGCACGACGCCTTTTTCCTGCCAACCGTTTCCGACGAGACCGCCACCCTGTTCGAGCACTGCGCGCGGGGCCTCGACCACAGCCTCGCGCTCGGCGTTCATGGCCTGCCCTTGATCGGCACCGGCGATTGGAACGACGGGATGAACCGCGTCGGCGAAGGCGGGCGCGGCGAAAGCGTCTGGCTGGGCTGGCTCCTCTATGCCACGCTGGTCGCCTTCGCTCCGCTGGCCGAGGCCCGGCGGGACACCGATCGCGCCGCCCGCTGGCGCACCCATGCCGCCCTTCTGCAGGCCTCGCTCGAGCGCGAAGCCTGGGACGGCGCCTGGTATCTTCGCGGCTGGTTCGACGATGGGACGCCGCTCGGTTCGGTCGGGAGCCAGGAATGCCGGATCGATTCCATCGCCCAGTCGTGGGCGGTGATCTCGGGCGCCGATCCCTCTTCGCGCGCCGCCCAGGCCATGGCGGCGGTCGAGCGCGAATTGATCGATCCCGAGGACAAGCTGGCGCTGCTTTTTACGCCACCGTTCGACAAGGCGCCGCTCGATCCCGGCTATATCAAGGGGTATCCCCCGGGCATCCGCGAAAACGGCGGCCAATACACCCATGCCGCCCTGTGGTCGGTGATGGCCTTCGCGGCCCTTGGCGAGGGGGACAAGGCGGCCGGACTGTTCGCGCTGCTCAATCCCATCAACCATGCCCGGGCCCGGGCGGACGTGCATCGCTACAAGGTGGAGCCTTATGTCGTCGCCGCCGACGTCTATGCAAAAGCGCCGCATGTCGGGCGCGGCGGCTGGACCTGGTACACGGGTTCGGCCGGCTGGATGCAGCGGGCCGGGGTGGAAAGCATCCTGGGCTTGCGTCTCAGGGGCGACGTCCTGCAGTTCGATCCCTGCATCCCGAAGGCCTGGCCCGGCTTCGCGATGTCGCTGCGGCACGGTTCGGCCCGCTATGAGATCCAGGTGGAAAATCCCCAGGGCGTGGCGCGCGGCATCGTTTTCGCCGCCATCGACGAGACGGTCGTTTTGGAGCGGCCGCTGCGTCTCGCGCTGGCCGACGACGGGAAGACGCATCGGCTGACGGTCCGGCTGGGGTGAGCCGGGCCGTCAGGCCGGAAGACCATCCTTGCGCTGCATCGCGCCCCATCGAGCCGGCGATTCAGCGCGATCGCACCCGGCCCATCTCGCCGGCATGCCGGGCGGCCACCTGTTCCAGAAGCTTCAGCATGTCCTGCGGCCGCCTGGGCAAGGGGGCGTCGGCGGCCAGCAGGCCGAGCGACTTCGTCTTCAGGCCCATCTCCAGCAGGAAGGGGGCTTCGAGACGCGCCTTGGCGAGAAGCCCGGCGTCGGCCAGAAGGTCCGGCGCCGGACCCTGCGCCAGCATGCGGCCGTCGTCGAACAGCGCCACCTCGTCGGCGAAGGCATAGGCCAGGTCGACGTCGTGGGTGCTGAAGACCAAAGTGGTGCCGGCCCGGCCCAGTTTTTCCAGCACGGCCAGCAGATGCCGGGCGCCCGAATGGTCGAGGCCGGCGGTCGGTTCATCGAGCAGCAGGATTTCCGGAGCCATCGCCACCGCACCGGCGATGGCCACGCGCTTCTTCTGGCCGAAGGACAGCATATGGGTGGGCCGCTCGGCCAATTCGGTCAAACCCAGCGCCGCCAGGGCCTCGTCGACACGGCGGCGGGCGGCTTCGTCGTCGAGACCGAGATTGAGCGGCCCGAAGGAGACGTCCTCGGCGACCGAGGCGGCAAACAACTGGTCGTCGGCCTCCTGCAGGACCAGGCCGACGCGCCGCCGCCACGCCGCCAGCCCGGCGCGGTCATAGCCGCCGGCCAGGCCGTCGAGCAGAATCCGGCCGGAGGCCGGACGCAAGGTCCCGTTCAGATGCAGCAGGAGCGTGGTCTTGCCGGCCCCGTTCGGCCCGAGAATGGCCAGGCGGCGGCCCCTCGTCACGATGAGGTCGAGGCCCGAAAGGGCGGGCACGCCCCCCGGATAGCAATAGGTCAGGTCGCGGGCTTCCAGCAGCGGCGCCGTCACGTCAAAACACCCATCGCCGCGGTGCCGGCTTCCACCAGCAGCACGGCGGCAAGGCCGGGCAGCGAGACCGCGCCCGGGCGGGACAGCACCCGCATGTCGCCGTTCCAGCCGCGGGCCGACAGGCCGACCTCGAGCCGTCTCGCCCGGTCGAGGGCGCGCGGCAGCAGATTGGCGACGAGGACGCCCAGCGAGCGGAGGCGCCTGCGGAGGCCGACATGGCCGAGCCGGGCGGCCTGCGCGGCATTCATCGCCGCCGCCGTGTCAGCCAGAAGGAACAGGAAACGATAGGTCAGCAACGCCACCTCGGTGATCTCGGACGGCACGCCAAGCCGGCGCAATCCGGCCATCAGATCGCTGGCCGGCGTGGTCAGCGACAGGAACAGCAGACAGCTCAGCCCCGCCTCCGAGCGCGCCGCCACTCCGGCGGCGGCTTCGAGGCCGCCGGGGGCGAGGGCGATCCCATGCGTATCGATCTGCAGCAGCAGGGAGAGCGTCCCCGCCAAAAGGAATCCCGTCGGGCCGGCGGCGCAGGCCAGCCAGACGCGGACCGGCACCCTTGCTCCGGCCAGGGCGGCCAGCGTCATGACCCCGGCCACCACGCCGGCCACCGGCCAGGGCGGCAACGCGATGTCGAGCAGCAGCATGCCCAGGGCCAGCAACGTCTTTTCGGTCAGGGAACGAAACCGCCAGCGATTGAGGTGGGCTGTCCTATCGACCGGCGACATCGCCCCGCCG
>JAATGN010000075.1 GCA_015654615.1 Rhodospirillales bacterium | reverse complement strand
GGCCGAGGGATCGATCTTGACGGGAACGTTTCCGCCGCGGGGCGGCGGACACCGGCAGGGACGCCGGTGCCACTTTCCCTTGCTTCACAAGCTTTTTCGCCGGGACGATGGTACAGGGATCGATCCCGTTTGATCGCAAAGCGCTCTAGGCGAGCGCGATCAGACGTTGCAGCAAGGCGTCGTCCTTCAGCAGGCCGGCGCTGTCCGCGCGGTGGACGACGCGTCCACGGTCCAGGACGATGGCCTTTTTCGTCAGCGCCAGCGCCAGGCGGGCGTGCTGTTCGACGACGATCACCGCCATGCCGGACTCGGCCGTCAAGGCCCGGATCACCGTCGTCAGTTCCCGGACGACGGTCGGCGCCAATCCTTCCATCGGTTCGTCGAGCAGCAGCAAGGCGGGATTGACCATCAGGGCCCGGGCGATGGCCAGCATCTGCTGCTCGCCGCCGGACAGTCGGTTGCCCGGATTGCCGCGCCGTTCCTTGAGCCCCGGGAAAATTCGATAGACGGCGCCGAGATCCCAGGGGCCCGGACGGGCCACGGCGGTCAGATGTTCCTCGACGCTCAAGGACGGGAACATGAGCCGTTCCTGCGGGACCCAGCCCAATCCGGCATGGGCGCGGCGAAAGGTCGGCACGCCGTCCAGATCCCGCCCGCGCCAGACCAGCCGTCCCCGATGCACCCGGGTGAAGCCCATCAGGGTCAGCAGCAAGGTGGTCTTGCCGGCGCCGTTGCGCCCCAGCAACGCCAGGCTGCCGCCCGCCTCCAGGCCGAAGGAGACCGCGTCGAGGACGACGCCGTCGCCGTAACCGGCCGTCAGGCCTTCCACCGCCAGGATCTCAGGCATATTGCTCCGCCCCCAGATAGACCTCGCGCACCCGTTGGTCGGCGGCGATCTCGTCGGGCGTGCCTTCGGCCAGCAGCTTGCCGCCGACCAGCACGCTGATCCGCTGGGCGAAGCGGAAAACCAGATCCATGTCATGCTCGATGAACAGAATGGTGACGTCGGCGGGCAAGCCGGCGATGACCTCGAAGATTTCGCCGCTTTCACCGGCGGGAATGCCGGCCGCCGGCTCGTCGAGCAGCAGCAGCTTCGGGCGGGCGGCCAGCGCCAGGGCGATTTCCACCAGCCTTCGGCGGCCGTAGGGCAGGGCGCGGGTCAGCCGATCGGCGTCCGTTTCCAGATGCAGGCTGGCGAGCAGCCTCCAGGCTTCGTCGATCTCCGCCTGGCAGCCGGCCACCGTGCGATGCCAGGCTTTTGCCACGCCGCGTCTTTCGCAAATGGCCAGCACCACCGATTCGAGAACGCTCAGTCCGGGAAACAGGGTGGTGATCTGGAAGGTCCGCGCCATCCCTCTCTTCACCCGTTCATGAACCGGCAGATAGGTGATGCGGACGCCGTTCAGATAGACCTCTCCGGCCGATGGCGCGGTGACGCCGGTCAACAGATCGACGAAGGTGCTCTTGCCGGCGCCATTGGGGCCGATCAGCGCGTGGCGGGCCCCGGTCGGCAGCGAAAGGCTGATCCGGCTGTTGGCCGCGAAGCCGCCCCAGTTTTTCGAAAGTCCCTCGGTGCGCAGGGCGGGCGTCATCGGTGCCTTCCGAGCCGTTCCGCCAACAGCTCGCAGCCGCCCATGACGCCGCCCCGGGCATGAAGCACGACGCCCACCAGCATCAGGCCCAGCCAGAATTGCCAATACAGCGGATCGAATCCGGCCAGGACATCCTGGGCGAGGAGGAACAGGGCGGCGCCGACCAGGGCGCCGTAAAGACGTCCGGCCCCACCCAGGACCAGCATGATCAGCACTTCGGCCGAACGGGAGAACCCGAGCGAGTCCGGGCCGACGAACCGGGTGGTCTGGGCGAGCAGCGCGCCGGCGGCCCCGGCCAGGGCGGCGGCGATGACGAAAATGCCGATCAGCCGGCGCCGCACCGGCGCCCCCAGGGCGGCCATGCGCGTGGCGTTTTCCCTGATGCCGCGCAAGGAGAGGCCGAAGGGCGAGCGAACCAGCCGCCGGCATCCCAGAAAGAGCGGGAACAGCACGCCGAGGCTGTAGAGATAGGCGGTTCGTCCAAACAGGTCGAAGTCGAACAGCCCGAACAGGCGGCCGGCCTCCATGCCCGACAGGCCGTCGACGCCGCCGGTGACGGAGGCCGCCTTGTTGGCCGCTTCGAAGAACAGCATGCCGACGCCCAAGGTGACGATCAGACGCCCGAGATCGCGGCCGCGCACCACCAGGAAACCGATCGGCAGACCGACGACGGCGGCGGCGGCGCTGCCGGCCAGCAGACCGGACAGGGGATCGGGCCAGCCGTGGCTGGCCAGCCATCCGGCGGTGTAGGCGCCGGTTCCGAAAAAGGCGGCCTGCCCCAGGGAGACGATGCCGGCATAGCCCATGATCAGATCGAGCGACAGGGCGAACAGCCCGGCGATGAGAATTTGGCTGCCCAGCATCAGATAGCCCGGGAAGGCGAAATAGCAGAGCGGCGGAATGGTCCAGAAGATCGCCTCCCGAACGGACCAGCGATCGTCCGGCAGGCCGGAAAGGCGATTCCGCGGCGGGCCGGCCGGTTCTCCGGCTTCGGCGGCCGGTCGCGTCATCATGCTTTTTTTCCGGAAAGGCCGTCGGGAAAGAACAGCAGCAGCACCAGCATCAGGCCGTAAATGATGAAGGCGCCGGCCTCCGGAACATAGTATTTGCCCGCCACGTCGAAGATGCCGAGGAGCAATGCCGCCAGAAGCGAGCCCTTGATGCTGCCGGCGCCGCCGACGGCGACCACCAGCAGGAAATAGACCATGTATTTGATCGGAAAGGTCGGATCGAGCCCCAGCACGTCGATGCCGACCGCGCCGCCGAGTCCGGCCAGGCCGGCGCCCAGGGCAAAGGTCAGGACGAAGACTTGGTCGACAGGGATGCCGAGACCGGCCGCCGCGGCTTGATTGTCCACCGAAGCCCGGATGCGGGCGCCGAAGCGCGTTTTGGTCATCAGGAACTGCAGCGCCAGGGTCGCCGCGACGACCAGGCCGATCAGGAACAGCCGGTAGATGCCGAGATCGACGCCGGCGACATGCATCTGGCCGCGCAGGAAACCGGGCAGGCGGACCGGTTGCTGGCCGGGGCCCCAGACGTAGGTGGCGGCGGCGACGGCCATCAAGGTCAGGCCGATGGAAAACAACACCTGATCGAGATGGCCGGCCCGGTGGAGGCGGCGATACAGCGTCCGTTCCAACGCCGCGCCGATGAGGGCGACGGCCAGGAAGACCACGGGCAGCGTCGCCAGAAAGGGCATGTCGAGGCGGCTCATCAGCAGAACGCAAAGATAGCCGCCGATCATGGCGAAGGCGCCATGGGCCAGATTGACGAAATTCATCAGTCCCATGGTCACCGACAAGCCGACGCTGATCAGAAACAGCAGGCTGCCGTATGCGACACCGTCGAAGAGCACGCCGAGAAAGCTTCCGAGCATGCTCACCTGCCCGGATCCCCGACATCGGTGAACTTGTCGAACTCGACATTGAAATAATGCCCGCCGACAGCCTCGACCCGGCGGATATAGATCGTCTGGACGATGTCGCGGGTCTCGGGATCGATGGCGATCGGGCCGCGCGGGCTGGTGAATTTCAGTCGCCGCAAGATCGCGATCGCCTCGTCGCCGTCGATCCGGCCGTGCAGCGTCTCGGCCACCTGGCAGATGGCGCTCATGCCGTCATAGGCGGCGACCGCCATGAAGTTGGCCCGGCCCGCCGTGCCGTCGGCTTCGCCGTAGGCCGCGAGGAACGCCTTGTTTTCCGGTGACTCATGGGCGGCCGAATAATGGGCGCTGGTGATCGTGCCGGCCGCGACCTCGCCCATCGCGTCGAGCATATGGTCGTCGGTGAGGTCGCCGGTGGCGATGACTTGGATGCCGGCCGCCGCCAGACCGCGCTCCTGGAAGCCTTTCATGAAGGCGATTCCCTGCTCGCCGGCCGGTACGAAGACGAAGACCGCCTGCGGCCGGGCATCCTTGACGCGCTGGATATAGGGGGCGAATTCCGGATTGCGCAGGGGAACCCGGATCGAATCGACGACGTCGCCGCCGGCCTCGCTCAAGGCTTTTTTGAAGGCGGTTTCGGCATCGATGCCCGGGGCATAGTCGGAGACCAGGGTGAAGACCTTCCGGATGCCGTTCCTGGCCGCCCAAACGGCCAAAGGCGCCACCACCTGCGGCAGGGTCATCGAGAAGCGGACGGCATAGGGCGATTTGGCGGTCACCGCCGAGGCCGCCGCATTCATCACGATCATCGGTTTTTTCGCCTGGGTCGCGATATCGGCGACGGCCAGGGCCTCCGGCGTCAGGCCGAAACCGGCCAGGAAGTCGACCTTGTCGCGCACCACCAATTCCTGGGCCAGGCGTTTGGCGATCTCCGGCGAGGGGCCGGTGGTGTCCCTGGCGATCACCTCGATCCTGCGGCCGGCGACGGTCTCGCCGTGCTGGTGCAGATAGGCTTTGATCCCCGCATCCATCTGCTTGCCGTAATCGGCGAACGGTCCCGAGAAGGGGGCGATCAGGCCGATCTTCAGGGGCGTATCGGCCTTGGCCGGCAGCATTGCCGCCAGCAGGCAGGCGATGCCGATCAGAATCCGTTTCATTCCTCGATCCTCCCACAGGGGCGGGCGCATGTCGCTTTTCGCGTTGTGGCGCGCTTCCGATCGGTTTCTATCGCCGCTCTGTGAGGCCCCCGCACCCCGAATCGCCCCAATCCGGATGCTCCATGATGTCGCCCCGAGCCGCGGTCATTTCCAGGGGGGCGGTCGCACAAACCGGATGGATGACCTTGGAGAGGGGGTCTCGTGTTTTTTCTTTGCTGAAAATGTCTTGCGAAGAGGGCTGGGTTTCGGGATGACGGCGGATTTGGGGGTAACACGGACGAACACGGTCCGCCACGGATAAAGACGAGTTGGACTGCCATTATGGCGCAGATTCAACGCCATAATAATGACTCTTCCCGTAACGGGAAGCCGGGTGGCCGTCTGTATCGTTTCGTCCGCGTTCAGCGGTACGACCAGAGCATGGACAGCGGCAAGGCGATCTTGCGCGGTCCGAACGACAGGAGTTGGTCGCCGAGATAGACGACGAAACCGGTGCCGGTGTACGCCTTGGCCGGGTTGGCGAAGAACCAGTCCATGTGGCGGAAGTCGCCGCCGCTCACGGCGGCGGACGCCTTCATCTCGAAGAGTGCCAGCCTGTTGCCCGGGGCTTCGGCAACGATGTCGATTTCGCGCCCTTCCGTGCGCCAGTGGTACAGTTGCCAGGATGCGTTCAGCAGCGGCAATGTCTTCTCCAACTCGGCGAAGACAAACGTCTCGAGGACGAAACCGAGCGCCGTCGGGTCAGCGGCGGGCGCGAAAGCCTCGGCCGTCTCGTTCCGGATCGCCGTGGCGCACCCGGTGTCCATCAGATGGATCTTCGGTGCCTTGACGTCCCGTTTTGCCTTGCTCGTCGTCCAGGCCGGGAGGCGATGCACGATCCCGAGCCTAGTCAGCACGTCGAACCATGTCCCCAAGGTCGGCCGGGTGGCGCCGGTCGCGTCGCAGAGGCTGGAGATGTTCAACTCATTGGCCGTCCGGGTGCCCAGTTGGTAGATGAGGCGCCTCAACGCGTCCGGCTTGCGGATGTCCGCCACCGTGGGGACGTCTTTCCCGATGATGCTGTCCAGGTAGCTGCGGTAGCGGGGCAGCCTGTCCCGGTCCGGAAGCGTGCGGATTTCCGGGAACCCTCCGCGGACAATCATGTCGATGGCTTCCCGGCGGCTGTAGGCGGCCGGAGCCGGGAGAGCCGCGACGGGGACGCCGCCAGGATGCGCCATGACGTCGTCAAGCAGGCGGCAGAACGACGCCCCCATCATCTCGGCCGCGCTCAACGGCGCGAGGGCGAGGGTGCTCACGCGCCCGGCGAGGGAATCCGTCGCCTTCGGAGCAGTGAAGATGTCGGACGACCCTGTCAGCAGGAACTGTCCCGGCGTCCGGTCTTGATCGACGATGCGCTTCAGGGCCAAGGTGATTTCGGGCACGCGCTGGACCTCGTCGATGGCGATCGGCTTGCCGCTTCCTCTGTTGCGCGCGGCGTAGTCGGCCAGGACGGTATGGGGATCGGCCGAGATGGCGGCACGCAGGACGTCGTTGTCCATGGTCAGATAGTGCGAGATCGGCACCTGGTGCTCGACCATGGTGCTCTTCCCGACTTGCCGCGGCCCCACGATGTTGACCACCCGGCTGTTTCGCAGGGTCTCTGTCACCCGTTGCGTCAGATGACGGCGGATAAGCGTGTGGGATGGCGTCGGTTCTTGCGGAAGAGCGTCTGTAACCATATGAGAATGCTCGTATTATGTGAAATGTAAAGTATCGTATCCGTGGATTGTAAGATATATATCTGGAAGATTGTAAAATAGTAACGGCGCAGATTCCAAAATGGCGTCATGGGGTCCCAAACGATGCATCTGTCGCCTCGTCACCCTACGAGCCGATTGAAGCTGGCGGCGCGGCTTCCCGGCACAGTCAGCGGATAACGACGGCGTAGCGTTTCAGGTCGCCGTTTGCTGGTTGAGTCTGCGCCATAATGGCGAGTTGACGTGATGCCGTTCCCCAGGCCATCGGGCAGGTCCCGAGAACGAAGCAATGGCCGCTTCGTGCGACTCCGATCGCCCACGAGGGGAAAGGGGGGAAACCTCCCATTCAAGAACGGTGCAAAAATTCACAGGCCCGGGAGGCTCGCCCTGCTGGATCAGCTGGTGAATTGCCGCCCGGCCTCTTCGCTCCAGAAGCGATTGAGCGCGGTGGCGTCGCCCGGGAACATGTTGCGGTCGCAGCGGTCGACCCCCGAGACGTTGCGCGCCTGCGCGCCATAGGGGCCGCCCCTGACGGCGTCGCCGGCATATTGCCAGAAGTGCCATCCTCTGCCCGTCCAGGCATTGGGCAATTGCGGCTCGGCGCGGTAATCGGCCAGCCAGAGATGGCATTGCGCGAGGATCGAGCGTCCATCGATGGCGCCGCCCAGGCTGCGCCTGGCTTTTCCCATCGGCTTGCCGTCGGCCCAGGTCGGGCAGGTATAAACCAGCGGAAGCCGGCCGGTGGCCGAGAGGATGGCCTGGACGAAATCTTCCGCCTGGCGGAGTTGCATGGTGTTCGACGGATTGCCGTCGTTGAATTCCAGGTCGAGGGCCATCAGGGTGGTCGGTCCCGGCCGGGCCGTGGCGAGAAACATCGCCGCCTGCTCGGCGCCGGAATACTGATGCGTGCCGAAATGGTAGGCGCCCCACAGCAGTCCCGCCGCTTCGGCCTGGGCCCGGCGTTCGGCGTACAGCGGATCGCGCCAGTCCCCACCTTCGCTCGCCTTATGGACCACCCCCAGGATGTTGCTGCTTCTGCGGGCCATGTTGAAGTCGCTGACGGCGGTCCAGTGGCTGATGTCGATGACGGCGTCCAGCCTGCCGTTGGGGTTGGCCGCGGCAGGCGCCGCCGGAACGGTGACGGGTGTCGCGGCCGTTTGCGGCCGGTTTGCGCAGCCCACCATAGGCGCCGCGGCGAGGCTTGCCAGCCCGGCGATCACTCCTCTGCGTGTCAGCATCCCCGAAGATCACCCCTTTTTGCCGCGCCCGGATCGCGGTGCTTCCCCTGGTCTATAGCACCCTAATGGATAAGAGACCGTAAAAATGAGGGAAAAGCGGGGGGAAATCCACGAATCTCCGACGGCGAGATCAGGTTATCACCCCGAGCAGACGCAGGGTATCCCTGACTTTGCCGCGCTTGGCTTCGCTCAACGGCACGGCCGGCGGCAGGACATGGGTGGAAATCTCCACTCCGACCATTTTCGCCGCTTCCTTCACCACCGCGTAGAAGGGCGATTCGAGGCCGAACATCGGCGGACACAAGCAGAGCAGCCGCTGCAATTCGATGAGTTTGGCCCCGTCCCGGGCCTGAAAGGCCTTCCACAGTCCGACCGGAATATGCGGCGCGAAGTTGAGCGCCGAGGGGAAGCCGCCGTCGCCGCCCATGATCAGCGTCTCCAGCATATATTCGTCGAAGCCGGCATAGACGGCGAAATCCGGACGGACGGGTTTCACCAGGGCGATGACGTCGCGAATGTGGCGCGCCGTGTCGGTGGTGTCTTTGACGCCGACGATGTTCGGACAGTCTTGGGCCAGGGACAGGATCATCGCCGGCGACAGATCCTGCCCGGTCAGCGCCGGGAAATTATAGAGAATGATCGGCAGATCGAGGGCGGCGGCCAGGCGCCGGTAATGCAAGGCGATATTGTCCGGCAGCAGGATGGCGTAAAAGGGATTGACCGCCACCACGCCGTCGGCGCCGATGCTTTTGGCATGCCGCCCGAATTCGATGGCCAGATCGGTGCTGCAGGAGGCGATGCCGACCAGCACCGGCACCCTGCCCGCGACATGCTTCACGGTGAAGTCGGCCACTTCCCGGCGCTGCGCGTCGCTCATCTGGGAGAATTCGCCGGCGCTGCCGCAACAGAACACCACGTCGGCGCCGCCGGTGATGACGAAGTCCAGCATGTTGCCCATGCCGGTCCGGTCCAATTGTCCTTCGTCCGTCCAGATGGTGGGAACGGGCGAAATGGTGCCCCGAAACAAGGGAGATGTGCTCATTGTTCATTCCTAACGGTCATGATCGCCGCCGAGCCTATCGCAGGCGTCGCCGGGTGGGAACGGACAATGGCCGCAAACGTCGGCGAGGTCCGTTCGGCGATGTGATAAATTTTTGTGACGTATCGGCCGGTTCATGATCCGGCAATGTTCCCTCCATGATCCGTCGTTAAGGTTTGCCGGACAATTCCTATTCCCTTGGTCGGAGACTTCCATGAAGACGAGCCTGAAGGTTCACGGGGGGGCGGTCCTATTGGCTCTTGCCGCGCTGTTCGTCGGTATCGCCGCGTCAGCCGCCGAGATCACCGGCGCCGGCGCGACATTCCCCTATGCCGTCTATGCGAAGTGGGCGGAAGCCTATCAGGCCAAGACGGGCATTTCGCTGAATTACCAGCCCGTCGGTTCGGCTGGCGGCATCAGGCGGATCAACGCCAAGACGGTGGATTTCGGGGCATCCGACATGCCGCTGGAGACCGCGGATCTGGACGCCGGCGGACTCGTGCAATGGCCGATGATCATGGGCGGGGTCGTCCCGGTGGTCAATCTGCCGGGGATCGGCCCCGGAAAGATGAAGCTGACGGGGGCTCTGCTGGCCGATATTTTCCTGGGCAAGGTCGCCAGATGGAACGATCCGGCCATCGTCAAATTGAATCCGGACCTGCCGCTTCCCGATCGGGCCATCGCCGTGGTCCATCGGTCGGACGGGTCGGGCTCGACCTTCCTTTTCACCAACTATCTGTCCGATGTCAGCCCCGACTGGAAATCCCAGGTCGGGGTCAATACCGCGGTCGAATGGCCGGTCGGTATCGGCGGCAAGGGCAATGAGGGCGTCGCCGATTTCGCCGGTCGGACGCCGGGCGCCATCGGCTATGTCGAATATGCCTATGCCCTGCGCAACAAGCTCACCTTCACCCAGCTTTCCAACCACGACGGCCTCTTCGTCCTTCCCGAGGCCAGGGCGTTCCAATCGGCCGCCGCCAACGCCGATTGGCGGCACGCGCCGGGTTTCCGTGTGGTGCTGACCAATCAGCCGGGCAAGGAAAGCTGGCCGATCACCGGAGCGAGCTTCATTCTTTTCCACAAGGCGCAACAGGCGCCCGAGCGCGCGCGGGAAGCCCTGAAATTTTTCGACTGGTCCTATCGCAACGGCGGCCAGGCGGCCGAGGACCTGGATTACGTGCCGATGCCGGCCGCCGTCGTCGCCCTGGTCGAAGCCGTCTGGGCCAGGGACGTCAAGGCCGCCGCCGACGGAAAGGCCGTCTGGCCCGCCCAATAAGGGCCGGTTCGGAAACAACCGGGTCATGACGGGCCTTCGGGCGAGGCGATCCGGCATCCTGCCGCTGTCGCCGGATCGCCTGGTGAGCGGCACCGCCGTCCCTGCCGGTGCCACTTTTCCTTTTCATCGAGGATTGCATCCCCGGAACGGAAAGGACGTCAGGGGACGACGATGGCGGCGGCCTCGTTCCGATCGAAACCGTTTTCCCAATT
>JAATGN010000413.1 GCA_015654615.1 Rhodospirillales bacterium | reverse complement strand
GAAAAGTGGCACCGGCGTCCCTGCCGGTGTCCGCCGCTGGCGCGGCGGAGTTTTTTCTCCACCGGCAGGCACGCCGGTGCCACTGACGCTTTTCTTCCAGGGCGGAGCGAGGCAATGACGCGATTATTGCTTAACGAGCCCTAAGTCACCGGCGAGCATGCCCTCCGGCGCCTCATCTCAGCCGGTGTCACCGAGACCGGTGCGAAGGACCAGGGAAGCGCTGAGCGTGAGAGGCTGACAACGCGCCGGATCATTTTCCATCATCGCCGGCATCCCGGCCCAGGACCTTGACGAGATCGTGGACCCGCTTCCTGACGGCCTCGGGCAGGGAATAATAATTTCGCAGAAGGGCGATACTTTCGCGCCGCCACCGCCGGCCATCCTGCGGGACCGGAGAAAAGCCCGGGGACCCCGGCAACTCCTCGAAAAAGAACGCCACCGTCACCCCGAGCGCTTCGGCGATGCGGTAGAGCGTGGAGGCCGACACGCGATTGGCGCCATGTTCGTATTTCTGCACCTGCTGGCAGGTCAGGCCGATCATGTCGCCCAGTCTTTCCTGGCTGAGGCCCTGGATCGCGCGCCGCGTTCGGATGCGGGCGCCGACATGGAGGTCGATCGGATCGGAGCCGTCGCGGGCGACGGATCGACGCCGTGGAGACCGGGGAGGGCTGATGTCCGAGCCAGTCGGGATGGTGTCGTCCATCTGCGAATCAATTTTGAATTTCATCGACCACGTTCCCCGATGTCTTGGCCACGTGCACGGTGCTTATTGTCGTCTGCAACGACGAGATACCACATCGGTACACGAATCGGAACTATCGTTCCTGGAATGATCGTTCCGATTGCTGCTCCCATTGCGCCATGGATCTCAAGGATGTCATGGCGATCAATCTGCGTCGGGAACGCCATGGCCGGCGGCTGACGCAGGAGGAGTTGGCCGAACGGGCGGGACTGAGTGTCCGCTATGTCGGCGCGATCGAGCGCGCCGACGTGTCCGCCAGTGTCACGGTTCTCGGTCATATCGCCGAGGCTCTGGAGATGGATCCTGGAGATTTGCTGAAAAAACCGGATAAAGCGGGCGTAGTTCCCGCAAAACTGAAGAAATCATGAGTGCGGCGAAAGTCCAAGATCTGGACTGTCGGAATTCCGGGATGCAACCTTGGCAATGGTCCGTTAGGGCCTGGGACGGAATAACCACTCCAGGCCCTAAGCCCGAGCGGCGCTTGAGCCCGCCGAAAGCGGAGCGGAGGCGTCATATGAAGGCCTTAGGCTTTGGAGCGATTATTTCGTCCCAAAGCCTTAGCCGGCTCAAATTGACCTAACAGGCTGCGGAAAAAGTCATTCCGACTCCACCCCCGTCGTCATCCCCGCGAAAGCGGGGATCCATGTTGGGGCAAGCCTGCCGCCAGGATACCAATATTGATTTTGCGCCAACGTGGATTCCCGCTTTCGCGGGAATGACGGAGAATTTTCGATTGGCCGCCTGCGGGACCGGTGGCCTGCCGGCCGGCACCGACGCGACAAGGCAAAAAGCGGTCGAAGACCTGCTCACGCGGACAGTGACCATCGACATTCATAGCCATGCCGGACGGGTCATTCGCGACTCCTCGATCCTTTCTCCAATTGCGGCGTCGATGCGCGCCGGCGGGATGTCCGCCGTTGGCCTGGCCATGACGGGCGACAAAGGAACCGTGCGATTACGAGACAACCGCTTTGAAGCCTTTCGCCAACCGGAACCCGGCGAACTCTATCTTCGCTCGAAGCACTCTTTCGACCGCATCCATACGCTGGTCATGCAAGACGACCTGGCGATCATTCGCCGCGCGACGGACCTTCGAACAGGTCGAGCCGGACGTCCCGGCGTCATCGTTTCAGCCGAGGGCGCCGACTTTCTCGATACCGATGTCGACCGCGTCGACGAAGCCTATGAGCGATACGGTTTACGGCATCTGCAACTGACCCACTACCGGGTGAACAGCCTTGGCGACATCCAGACGGCCGCACCCGTCCATGGCGGATTGACGCCGTTCGGCGCCGAGGTGATCCGCCGCTGCAATCACCTCGGCATCGTCATCGATGTCGCCCATGGCCCATTCGATCTGGTCAAACGCGCCGCCGAGGCGTCTGCCAAGCCTTTGGTGCTGTCGCACACGTCTCTCTCGGCCAAACCGGGACCACGCAGCCGAACGATCAACGCCGAACACGCCCAACTGATCGCGGCAACCGGCGGCGTGATCGGGATCTGGCCGCCGTCGACGGTTTTCCCCGATCTTCTCGCCTATGCAAAGGGCATCGCCCATATGGCCGATGTGGTCGGTGTCGACCATGTGGGCCTGGGCAGCGACCAACTCGGGCTGATCGCCCCTTCGGTCTTCGACGATTACGAACAACTGCCGCAGATCGTCGATGCCCTGCTGACGACCGGCTTCACCCCCGAAGAAGCGGCGAAAATCCTGGGCGGAAACTATGTCCGCGTGTTCGAACAAAGCGTCGGTGTCTAGAGCGCGATGCCTTAAATCGGCATCACGCTCCGGCTTTTCTTGATGTCCCTCGCCGGGCGCGCGCCTCCGCGCGCTTGGCCGCGGCCTCAATGGCCGCTCTAAGCGGGTCGCCCCACCATCCGGTTTCGACCCCAAAGTCGCCGATTGTTCGTCCTTGTCACGCCTTTCTTTATCTGGCGGCGTCGGGATGCCCCCGGATCCCCGCTTTCGCGAGGATGACGGTCATCGGGTGATCCAGCCGGATCGCCAGCCGCCTCCCGGCGACACCGGCGTCCCCGGATTATTTTCACGGGCTCGAAGGAAACGAAGCGTCGGATGCTTCGGTGCGGGGCGGTGCCGCGCTGGTGAAATGGTACAAGACGATGCCGCTGGTGGTGGCGACGTTCAGCGAATCGAAACCGCGGGCCATCGGAATGGCGACGGTGTGCGTCCGCTCCAGCAGAGCGTCCGGAAGCCCGGGGCCTTCGGCGCCGAACAGCAGGGCGGTCCGGGCCGGGCGGGCCATCCGCGCCAGCGGCGTCGCCCCGGCCGGGCTGAGGGCGATGGCGGTGAAGCCGTGCGCCGCCAGAAGAGCCGGGATATCGGTGCCGGCGGCGAGGCGGGCGAAGGGAACGCTCAGGCAGCCGCCGACCGACACCCGGATGGCCTTGCGATACAGCGGATCGCAGCATTGGGCATCGAGCAGCAGCGCGTCGGCCCCGAAGGCCGCCGCATTGCGGAAAAGGCCGCCCATATTGTCATGGTTGGCGATGCCGCACAGCACGACGACCAGGGCGCCGGGAGGGCAGCCGGCCAGAAGCACGGCGGCCTCGGGCAGCGGCGCGCGCCGCCCCAGCGCCAGGATGCCGCGATGCAGGGGAAAGCCGACGATGCCGTCCATCACCGCCTGGCCGGCGGCATAGACCGGAATGGCGTCGTCGAGGCCGGCCAGCAGGGGGCCGAGGCTGTCGATGCGCTTTTCGGCCAGCAGCAGGCAGACCGGCGGATGGCGGCCGGCCAGCAGCACCCTGAGGACGACCTCGCCCTCGGCGATGAAATGTCCCTGGCGACCGACCAGATCGCGTTCGCGGACGGCGCGAAAGGCCTCGATACGCGGATCGTCGGGGTCGGAAATGGGAATGATCCTGGGCAGAGAACGGTCCTCGGACGAGTCTCGTCACCCGCGTTCAGGCGGTGACTTCGGTCCCGTCGTAGCCTTTCCGGCGGCGGATGGCAACCGGGACCGGCCGGTCGGCGGCGAAAATGCCGACCGGTCCGCATCGCCCGTCGGTACGGAGACTGTCAACCCCTGCCGCGGGTGTTATGATGAACCCCTGGCGCCGCCGGGACGCGGCGCGGGCAAGGAGGCAGCATGGAACGGGTGACGATTTCCCTGGACGACGGATTGCTGGACGAATTCGACAGCTTCATCCGCCGCAAGGGCTACGAAAACCGCTCCGAGGCCATTCGCGACCTGCTGCGCCGGCGCCTGGAGGCCGACCGCGAGGAAACGGGCGATGCCAATCATGCGATCGGCTGCCTCAGCTATGTCTACAACCATCATCAGCGGGAATTGGCGCGCCGCCTGACCGAGACCCAGCACAGCCATCACGATCTGATGCTGTCCACCCTGCATGTCCATCTGGACCATGAGAACTGCCTGGAGGTGGTTCTGCTGCAGGGCGCGGCGCCGGCCGTCCGATTGTTCGCCGAGGCGACGATCGCCGAGACGGGGGTGCGTCATGGCCATTTGCATCTGGTCGCCACCGAATTGGTGCACGGCCGCCATAGTCACGCCGAAAATCATCATCACGATCACGACCATGACGACGCCCATGTCCATCATCCGCATGTGCATCTGAAGCCGAAGACCTGAGGTCTCGAGGCGTCCCGCCCTGTCCCCCATCCCCCTCTCTCCCGATGCCGAAAAAGAAAGAGATCCCATGACGGAGTTTCTGCTCGACAAAAAAGCCGCCGAAGCCCTGTTCGAGAACAATGTTCCGGACATCTTCGGCCTCGAGAACACCAAAATCGACCTGGTCATCAGCTCGCTCGCCTATGTCGACGCCAACGACACCATCACGGTCCGCCTGCAGACGGAGACCGACGGACGCGATCCGCCCTACAATGTCGCGGTGACCCCCTATGTCGCGACCAAGCTGGCGCTGTCCCTGGCCGATCTGGTCAATCGGACCGGGCAGTTCGAGATCAAGATGGAAGTGACCGATCCCGATCGCGGCGTCGTCGCCAAACTGCCGAAAAAGCGAAGCCGATGACGGCGGGACCTTATGATGACGACGATCTCGACGCGGCGGTCGCCGCCGGGGTGCTGAGCGCCGAGGCGGCGGCGGGCTTGCGGGACTTCACGGCGCGGCGGCGATCGACTTCGACGTCCTCGTCGGCCGACGAGGAAAATTTCCGGCTGCTGAGCGGATTCAACGACATCTTCGTGTCGATCGCCACGGTGCTGATTCTGGTCGCGATCGATTGGCTCGGCCGGCGGATCGCGCCGGCGCTCGGCGACGCGGCGGTGGTGGCGGTGAGTTGGGGGCTGGCCGAATATTTTACGCGCCGCCGGCGCATGGCGCTTCCCAGCATCGTGCTGCTGCTGAGCTTCGCGGGCGGCGTCTTCGCGGTCGGACTCGATCTGCTGGGGCCGGCCACCCTGGTGGCCGCCAATTGGGCGCCGCAGATCGGCTTCGGCGTCTCGGCGGGATCGGCGGCCCTCGCCGCCTATGTCCACTGGCGGCGTTTCATGGTGCCGATCACCGTCGCCGCCGGAGCCGGCGCGGCGGTCGGGATGGTCGTCAGCCTGATCGGCGCCCTGGTCCCGGCGATGCGCGGCTTCATGATGCCGCTGCTGTTCCTGGGCGGTCTCGCCGTCTTCGCGCTGGCCATCGGCTGGGACATCGGCGACCGCGCCCGGACGACGCGCCGGGCGGACGTCGCCTTCTGGCTGCATCTGTCCTCGGCGCCGCTGATCGTCCATCCGGCCTTCGTCATGCTCGGCCTGTTGAACCGCGGCGAGGCGAACGCCGGCCGCGCCCTGGTGGCCGTGGCGATCTATTTCCTGCTGGCCCTGGTCGCCCTTGCCATCGATCGCCGGGCGCTGCTCGTCTCGGCGCTGTTCTATGTGCTCTATGCGATGAGCGTCCTGTTCCGCCTCGCCGGCTCGCCGGCCACCAGCTTCGCCCTCACCGCCCTGGTGATCGGCTCCGCGCTGCTGCTGCTTTCGGCCTTCTGGCACCGCGCCCGCGCCGTGGTGGTGGGATGGCTTCCCGGGACGATCCGGGCGCGGATGCCGGTCGTCTGAAGCCGATCCCGGGACATCGGCCGGTCTGGATCGCTTCGCCCGAGGCGGGGTGATGGCGGGGCGATGAATTATGTTTGTCCGGCTGATCCCGTTGCCGCCGGTTCTTCGACTGCGCGGGCCGGCTCCCGGATATTTTGAACCACCAAGGCACCAAGGCGCTTCCTGAAATATCGAGCGGTCTTGTTACCGGCCTGCGCTGATCGAAACCGATCGGCGCCCCTCAGGCGCCGGGCGGGTTTCTCCGAAACCCTTGGCTTCGCTCGCATAAGCTCGCGGGCCCTCAACGGGCCAGCCGACCAGCAATGAGCCCAGCTCATTGCTGGTCGGTCTTACTCTTTGCGCCGCAGGCATTCCTCCTCTCATCCGGCGACTGTCGCAGGAAAAAGGTCGGGCGATGCCTGCGGCGCAATCCGCCACCTTGGTGCCTTGGTGGTTCATCAAAAACTTCGGAACGCACCGGAACGAGGGGGGGGGAAGCCCCTTACGAATGTCCTGCTAAAACGCGCTCTTGATGACGCCGCCGTCGACCCGCAAGGAGGCTCCCGTGGTCGCCGAGGCAAGCGGACTGGCGACATAGGCCACCAGGGAGGCGACCTCTTCGGGCGTGGCGAAGCGTTTGATCAGCGAGGTCGGGCGGACCTTTTCGAAGAACTCCGTCTCGAAATCCTCGAACGACTTTCCGTCGGACTGGGCCAGGGCCCCGACGAAGTCGACGACGCCGCGGGATTTCGTCGGGCCGGGCAGCACGCTGTTGACGGTGATGCCGGTGCCGGCCACCGCTTCGGCCAGGCCCCGCGCCACGGCGATCTGCGCGGTCTTGGTCATGCCGTAGTGGATCATCTCGGAAGGGATCTGCACGCCGCTTTCGCTCGAAATGAAGATGATCCGTCCCCAGTTGGCGCGTTTCATGGCGGGCAGGAACAGGCGGGCCAGGCGTATTCCGCTCAAGACGTTCACATCGAAGAACCGCAGCCAGTCGGCGTCCGGAATCTCCTCGAACGGCTTCGGCTCGAAAATGCCCAGATTGTTGACGAGGATTTCGACGTCGGGATGCCGGCGGGCCAGCTCTTCCGCCACCGCCGCCTGGCTGAGATCGCCGGCGAATCCCCGCACGTCGCCGCCCGTCGCCGATTTCACCTGGGCGATCACCGCGTCGACCGAGGATTGCCCGCGGCCATTGATGATCACCCGCGCCCCTTCGCGCGCCAGCGCGGTGGCGATGGCCAGGCCGATGCCGGCCGTGCTGCCGCTGACCAGTGCCTGTTTGCCTTGCAGATCGAGATCCATCGTTGTTTCCTTTCCATGTGCTCGCGGTCCGTCTGCCAAAGATGGAGGACACGGCCGTTATTGCAAACCAATTCGCCGTCCCGGCGCGGCGGTCAGTCCTTGCCATCGAGGAAGGCCCGGATGGCGGCCATGGTGGCGGCCGGCTGCTCTTCCATCAGCCAATGACCGGAGTTCGGAACGACGAGTTCGGTGACGTCGGTCGCGGCGGCCCGCATGACGACCGCCATGGTCGGCCCGAAGGATTTGTCGCCGCCGACCGCCAGGATCGGCATCGTCAGTTTGCCCTTGGCGGCGAATTCCTTGTTGTCGAGCGCGTCCTGGTCGAAGGCGGCGAACTGGTTGAAGCCCGCATGCATCGCGCCGGGTTGGGCATAGAGCTTGGCGTAATGATCCCGCGAAGCCTCGCCGAAGCTTTTCGGATCGGCCGAAAATTCGTTCCAGAAGCGATCGAGATAGATCCGTTCGCGGCCGGCGACGAGACGTTCGGCATCCGGACCCTGGAAGGAGAAATGCCACAGGGCCCGGCTGCGGACGATGTCGTCCCACGGTCCGATGCCGGGCAGCGGCGCATCCATGACGACGAAGCGTCCGACCCGTTGCGGATTCTGCGCCGCGAAGGCGTAGCCGACCATATTGCCGATATCGTGGGTCACCAGGTCGGCCTTTTCGATCGCCAGGGCATCGAGCAGGCCGGCGATGTCCCGGCCCTGGGTTTTCTTGTCGTAGCCGCCCTCGGGCCGGGACGACAGCCCCATGCCGCGCAGATCGGGAACGACCACGGTGCGGGTCCGGGCCAGATCGGCCGCCAGCGGCGCCCACATGTCGCCGGTCTCGCCATATCCATGAAGCAGCACGACGGCCGCTCCATGGCCGCCGATACGGACATGGAGCGTGGCGCCGTTCGTCTGAACGGCCTGGACGCGGAAGTCGGACGGGAACGGCTCAATCTGCGCGATGGCGGGCTGCGACAAAACGGCGGCGGCGAGAACGCCGGGGATCAGTCTGTTCATCTGTCGTCTCCTTGACGGAAAGGCCGCGGCCGGCGTCATTGCCGGACAGCGAGGATATGGTGCGGGCCGGTCGTTCGGATTATTCTTCAAATGATGGAAATACCTTTTGGATAAGCCGAACGATGAAACTCGACGGCATAGCGACTTTCGTGGCGGTGGCCGAAGCGGGTTCGATCAGCGAAGCGGCGCGGCGTTTGCGCCTGTCGAAATCGGTGGTCAGCGAACGCTTGGCCGAACTCGAGCGAAGCCTGGGCGCCAGTCTTCTGCACCGGACGACGCGCAAGCTTTACCTTACCGAGGATGGGGCGGCGTTCAAGGAGCGGGCCGTCCGTATCCTGCACGAGGTCGAGGATGCCGCCGCCGACCTTTCCGAGCGCCGCGGCACGCTGTCCGGTCCTTTGCGGATTTCAGCGCCGGTGACTTTCGGGCGCATGCATCTCGGGCCGGCGCTTTATCCCTTTCTGCTGGAAAATCCGCGAATCGAACTGACGCTCGACCTCGACGACCGCCGGGTCGATGCCGCCGCCGGCGGTTATGACGCGGTGGTGCGGCACGGGCCCATCGTCGATTCGCGGCTGATGGCCTGGCGTCTCGCCCCAAGCCGGCGGGTCCTCGTCGCATCGCCGGGCTATCTGGCGCGTCACGGCCGCCCGGGGTCGCTGGACGATTTGGATGGGCACCGCGGCATCTTCTATACGAACCGCGGTATCGCCGATTGGCGTTTCCTGGGTCCGACCGGCGCCGTGCTGGTGCGGGCGCAGGTCGCCCTGCGCGTCAACAACGGCGACATGATGCGCGATGCCGTCGCGGCGGATCTCGGCATCGCGCTCCTGCCGATGTTCATCGCCGGGGAAGCGATCAAGGCCGGAACCTTGAGCGTCATCGAGGTCGGCTGTCGGGCCGAGGACGAATTCGTCTTCATGGCCCATCCGGAAGGCCGCCGGGCGTCGGCCAAACTCAGGGGGCTGGCCGAGCATCTTCGCACGGCCTTCGGCAGTCCGCCCTATTGGGATTAGAGCGGCCATTGAGGCCGCGGCCAAGCGCGCGGAGGCGCGCGCCCGGCGAGGGACATCAGGAAAAGCCGGAGCGTGATGCCGATTTAAGGCATCGCGCTCTAGTAGTCTGAAGGTTAACTGCCGCAGCTGCAGTCGGGGCCGCAGCCGCCTTTGCCGCCGGTCAGCTTGCGGCGCAGGCGGCGGGGCAGGGCGTGCCAGCCCAGCCAGGCGGCGGCGGCCAGGACCACCGCCAAGGCGACCAATCCTTGCGTCATGTCAGCACCCAGGTGGCGATGTGGAAGGTCAGATAGGCGGCGCCATAGGCCAGGCCCAGCATATAGGCGAACAGGAAGGCCGGCCAGCGCCAGGAATTGGTTTCGCGCTTGACCACGGCCAGGGTCGAGGCGCATTGCGGCGCGAAGATGTACCAGGCCAGCAGGGCCAGGGCGGTCGGCAGCGACCATTGGGCGGCCAGCAGCGGCTGCAGCGCGCTGCCGACCTCTTCGCCGGTGGCGCTGAGGGCATAGACGGTGCCGAGCGCGCCGACCGCCACTTCGCGGGCCGCCATGCCGGGGATCAGGGCCACGGCGATCTGCCAGTTGAAGCCGATGGGGGCCAGGATCGGCTGGATCCAATGGCCGAGCATGCCGGCGATCGAATAATTGATGGCCGGGTCGAGGGCGTCGGCCGGGGCGGCCGGGAACGAGCTCAGGAACCAGATGAGGATCATGATGGCCAGGATGATGGTGCCGGCGCGGCGCAGGAAGATGGCGGCCCGCTGCCACAGGCCGAGCGCCACATTCTTCAGGCGCGGCCATTTGTAGGCCGGCAGTTCCATCAGGAACGGCTCGGCGACCTGGCGCCAGACCAGCCGCTTCATGATCCAGGCGACGATCAGCGCCGAGACGATGCCGGTGGCGTAGAGACCGAACATCACCAGGCCCTGCAGGCTGACGACGCCGCCCACGTCGTCCTGCGGGATGAAGGCCGAAATGATCAGGGTATAGACCGGAATGCGGGCCGAACAGGTCATCAGGGGGGCGACCAGGATGGTGGCCAGGCGATCGCGCCTGTTCTCGATGACGCGGGCCGCCATGACGCCGGGAATGGCGCAGGCGAAGCTCGACAGCAGCGGAATGAAGGCGCGGCCGTGCAGGCCGGCCCCGCCCATCAGGCGGTCCATCAGGAAGGCCGCCCGGGCCATGTAGCCGAAGTCTTCCAGCAGGATGATGAACAGGAACAGGATCAGAATCTGCGGCAGGAACACCACGACGCTGCCGACGCCGGCGATCAGCCCGTCGGTCAGCAGGCTGCGCAGCAGGCCGTCCGGCATCGTCGCCTGGATCTGGACGCCCAGCAGGTCGAATCCCGCCTTGATGCCGTCCATCAGCGGGGTCGCCCAGGTGAACACCGCCTGGAACATGAAGAACAGGACGGCGAGAAGGATCAGCACGCCCCAGACGGGATGCAGCAGGACGCGGTCGAGGCGGGCCGTCAGGCGTTCGTCGCCGGGGTGGAAGGCGCAGACCTTCAAGATCCGTTCGGCTTCCTTGTGGGCGTCGCGGATTTCCTGGCTGTCGGGTTCGCGCCAGGTGACGGCGCCGGCCCCGCCGGCCTGCGCGGCGACGGCCAGCCGGTCGATTTCCGCCAGCAGCGACGTCACGCCGCCCTTGCGCACGGCGACGGTGGGGACCACCGGGATGCCGAGTTCCGCCGACAGGCGCTCGACATCGACCTCGCAGCCCTGCCGCCTGGCGATGTCGATCATGTTGAGGGCCAGGATCAACGGGCGGTTGACGGCTTTCAGTTCGAGGATCAGGCGCAGCACCAGGCGCAGATTGGTCGCATCGGCGACGCAGATCAGGGCGTCGGGCAGCGCTTCGCCGTCCAGCCGGCCGAGAACCACGTCGCGGGTGACCGCTTCGTCCGGGCTGCGGCCGCGCAGGGAATAGGTGCCCGGCAGATCGAGCAGGCGCACCGATTTCCCCTGCGGCGTGACCAGCGCCCCTTCCTTGCGTTCAACCGTGACGCCGGGATAATTGGCGACTTTCTGATGATGGCCGGTCAGCGCATTGAACAGGGCCGTCTTGCCGCAATTCGGGCAGCCGACCAGGGCGATTCCGGGAATGGAGAGGGCGGCGGCGGACATCACCGGGCTCCGGGGGCGCGAACGACGATGGCGAGGGCGTCGGCGCGCCGGATGGCGACGGTGGTTTCATCGACGCGGACGGCGATGGGATCGCGCTTGATCGGCCCTTCGTGCAGCACTTCGACCAGGGCGCCTTCGACGAAACCCATTTCCAGAAGCCGTCGTTCGAGTTCGTTCCAGGCGAGGCTCGATCCTTCGATGGGCACCAGGTCGCTCACCAGGCCGCGCCACCCCCGGCGGCAGTGGCCGAGACGCGTGTCTTGGTCTTCATCGTCGGAACGGTCGGGGCCGGAGACTTTCCGCAAGCAGGTCGCCATGTGAGAGTTCTCGCATTATAATTGTGGTCAATTTGCGCTAATGAAAGGCGTTAGCAGAAAAGGTGCAAGCGCAAAATGCGGGGCTCTGCCGATTGTCGGACGCGGGGGACGGCGGAAGCGCGGGCGTCTCGCCCGCCGGTCTTGATCAGGGATCATCTACCCTGTTGGGAATGCGGAAAAAAGGCGGGCAAGAGAGCCTGTGAAATAATTCGAGTGGCACCGGCGTCCCTGCCGGTGTGCCGGCGAAGCCGGCAGTGCAAGAGCGGACAATGAACTGATATTAAAGGAAATTTTTCCACC
The DNA here is from genome assembly GCA_015654615.1 of Rhodospirillales bacterium. Taxonomy (GTDB): domain Bacteria; phylum Pseudomonadota; class Alphaproteobacteria; order Rhodospirillales; family Magnetospirillaceae; genus Telmatospirillum. The sequence goes on along the minus strand of JAATGN010000413.1, from coordinate 10,858 downwards.
GCAGGGCGGCGGACACCGGCAGGGACGCCGGTGCCACTGAGGCTCTTCCATTTATTTCACAAGCTCTCTCGCCCGCGCTCCCGCTGAGAGGCCGGTCAGTCCGTCCCGACATTGGCCGCCAGCACATAGCCGCCGCCGCGGACCGTCTTGATCAGTTCGGGGTTTTTCGGGTCGGGTTCGATTTTTCGGCGCAGGCGGCCGACCTGGACGTCGATGGTGCGGTCGAACGGTCCGGCGACCCGCCCGCGGGTTTCTTCCAGCAACTGATCGCGGCTGAGCACGAGGTGCGGATTCTTCAGGAAGATGAACAGCAAGTCGTATTCGGCGGCGCTGAGTTCGACCAGCACGCCGTCGGGCGCGTGCAATTGGCGCCGCCCGGTGTCCAGCGTCCAGCCGGAAAAGGTGAATTGCCGGCCATGCGCCGGCGGCTCCGCCGGCTGGGGCGGCAGATTGGCGGTGCGCCGCAGCACGGCGCGGACGCGGGCCAGCAGTTCCCGCGAACTGAAGGGTTTGGCCAGATAATCGTCGGCCCCCATCTCCAGGCCGACGATGCGGTCGGTCTCGCTGCCGGCGGCGGTCAGGAAGACCACCGGAATTTGCGAGGTGGCCCGCAGCGCGCGGCACAGCGAAAGCCCGTCCTCGTCCGGCAGCATCAGGTCGAGGATGACCAGGTCGACGTGGCCTTGCGCCAGGGCGCGGCGCATCGCCTTGCCGTCGCCCGCCGTCGCCACCCGAAAGCCGTGCGGTTCCAGGAACTGGCTGACCAGTTGGCAGATCTCGGGGTCGTCGTCGACGATCAGCAGCGCGGGCAAGGCGGTCATCGGCTTAAGCTCTCCGGCCGTTCTTCGCTGTTGTAGGGAAGGGTGACGACGGCGGCCAGGCCGCCCTCCGGCCGGTTGGCCAGGCGGACGTCGCCGCCGTGGGCCCGGGCGATGGTCCTGACATTGGCCAAGCCCAGCCCCAAGCCGCCGGTCCGTTTGTTGCGCGAGCTTTCCAGCCGGAAAAACGGTTTGAAGACCTGTTCCAGCTGCGCGTCGGGAATGCCGGGCCCCTGGTCCCGGACCACCACTTCGATGCGTCCGGGATGGGCGATCGCCCGGACCCGGGCGCATTGGCCGTAGCGGACGGCGTTCTCGATCAGATTGGAGAACAGCCGCTTCATCGCCAAAGGCCGGCCGCGATAGACCAGCCGGTCGGTCCATTCGAAATCCGCGTCGAAACCGGCGTCGGTCAGGTCGTCGCAGATCGAACCGAGCAGGGCCGTCAGATCGATCGGCTGATTGGGTTCGTCGGTGGCCTCGTCCTTGGCGAAGGCCAGGCTCGACGACACCATCTGCTCCATTTCGTCGAGGTCCTGCAGCATCTTGTCCTGCTGCAGGACCGCGATGGGCAATTGTTCGGTGCGAAGGCGCAGCCGGGTGATCGGCGTCCGCAGATCGTGCGAGACGGCGGCCAGCATGGCCAGGCGGTCCTCGACGAAACTGCGGATGCGCCGCTGCATCTGATTGAAGGCCCGGGCGGCGGCACGCACTTCCTGGGGGCCGTCTTCGGGCAGGGGCTGGGCGCTGACATCCATGCCGAGACGCTCGGCGGCCCGGGCGAAGGACGCCAGCGGCGCGGTGATCCAGCGGGTGGCCCAGATCGCGATGACCAAGGTGCCGAGCAGCATGACCAGCGTCGAGATCATCGATTCGCGCGACCAGGTGGTCGGCGCCTCGTCGATGGACAGATGGAAATGCACCCAACTGCCGTCCTTCAGCGCCAGCGAGACCTGCAATCGCTGGTCGCTCGGGTGATGGTGCAGAAAATGCAGGGCCGAGGCGAAGGCCCGCGGCGCCGGGCCGGCGGGGGCGACGACGAACACATGCAGGCGGTTTTCGTCCAGGGCTCCGAAATGCGGGGCAAGGGCGGCGCGGATCGGCTCGCGCTTTTCGTCCTCGCGATGGTCGGCGGCGACGGCGGCGTTGCGTTCCCACACGACATGCAGCGTCGGGCTGCTGATCGCCTCGGCGACATTGGGCCGCGAGACCTCGGCCGTGGTGTCGACGACCTGGGCGAGCACGGCCAGACGATCGATGACCCTTTGCTCGTTGGCGGCCGCCAGAACCTGGTCGCGGTCGGTCGAATAGACCACCGTGCTGGCCAGATGCGACGCCGTCAGCCCGATCAGCAGCACCAGGATGGTTCTGGTTCGGATGGAATCCGGCAGCAGCTTCATCGGGTGCCGTCCTGCCGGTCTCGGCCGCCGCCGATTTTTTCCCGTCCGCTTTTCAAGGCGCCGCCGCCGCGGTGCGCAGGCGCGCCAGACGGAGCGGCAGCGGGGGGTGCGAATAGTGGAAGCGGGCGAACAGCGGGTCCGGCGTCAAGGTCGACGCGCTGTCCCGGGAGAGCTTGATGAGGGCCGAGGCGAGATGCGAGGTGCCGCCCGTCAAGGCGGCGGCATAGGAATCGGCCCGCCACTCGGCCTGCCACGACAGCCAGTTGGTCAGCGGAGCGAATATCAGGCCCACCGGCCCGATGCAGATCATCGCGACGATGATGGCGGCGGCATCGGCGTGCGGAAGCCCGATCCAGTCGGTGAACCACGGCTGCTTGACCGCCACGCCCAGCCAGAAGAAGACGACCAGGGAGACGCCGGCCAGCCTGACCAGCGAGCGGATCGTGTCGTGATGCCGGAAATGGCCGAGCTCATGGGCCAGGACGGCTTCGGTTTCGTCGGGCGAGAGCCTTTCCAGCAGGGTATCGAAGAAGACGATCCGCTTGGTCCGGCCGAATCCGGTGAAATAGGCGTTGCCGTGGCTGGACCGCTTCGAGCCGTCCATCACGAACAGGCCGCCGGCCCGGTAGCCCGCCCTGGCCAGCAGGCCCTCGACGCGCGATTTGACCTCGCCCTCCGGCAGCGGCTTGAATTTGTTGAAGATGGGGGCGATCCAGATCGGATAGACCGCCATCAATACGCCGGTGAAGACCAGGAAGCCGGCCCAGGCCCACAGCCACCACAATCCCGACATCGCGCCGATCAGCCATAGCAGCCCGAAGATCAGCGGCGCGCTCACCAGCAGGTTGAGCGCCATTCCCTTGGCCCAATCCATGGCGAAAAGCCGCGGCGAAATCCGGTTGAAGCCGAATTTCGCCTCCACCCCGAAGGTCTTGGCGAGATCGACGGGAATGTCGACGACGCCGGAGATCACCGTCATCGCCAGGATCAGGCCGGTTCCGGCCAGGACGGGGCTGACGAGGAATGCGCCGAGCAGCCGATGCAGGGCGGTGATGCCGAAAAACAGCCAGGCGAGCGTCACCGCCAGGCTCCACAGCGCCGTCAGGATCGCCAGTTTCTGCTTGGCGACCGTATAGTCGGCCGCCTTCGCATGGTCGGCCAGGCCGACCGCCCCGGCGAAATCGGCGGGGACGGCGCCCCGCCGCGAACGGACGTGGCGGCTTTGCCGCCAGGACAACCAGATGCCGACGGCGGTGGCGGCGGCGAGAAAAAGGGTCAGCAGGGCGACGGGCATTCGGGTGGCCTCTGGATAGCTTGGTCGGCGGAAGATAGCAGGAGAACGTCCTCTCGGTCACCCCGCTGTCGGCGGTGACGTGTCATGAGAACACGGATGCACACGGATGAACGCCGCAGGCAGTCATCCGGCTTACCGGCGATGGAAGCGCGGAAGGACAGGGGAATGCCTGCGGCGCAATCCCATCCGCGTTCATCCGTTCTGATCCGTGTGCATCCGTGTTCTCATGACAACGTCGCCACTGACATGTCGCATCCGGGGAGAGCTCATCCCGGCTAATACCCCACGGCCGCCCCGGCCGCGGCGCGGCTGTCGTTGGCGCCGTAGAGGAAGCCTTCCCGGGGTTTTCCGGACAGCACCTCGTCCTGGCCGCCGCCCGGCGCCTCGGCGGTGAGGCCGACCGGGCCGATTTCGATCAGCTCGCTGGCGCCCCACGGCCGGCCCTCGGTCAGCTTGTAGCCCATGCCGAGAAGAAGGCCGCGGGTGTCGGGGGACAGGGCATAGGGTTCGACCAGGACTTCGTCCGGCAGCCACTGATGGTGGATGCGCGGCGCATCCACCGCCTCCTGCGGGCTCATGCCGTAGTCGACGATATTCATGATGGTCTCCAGGGTGATGGTGATGATGCGCGGTCCCCCCGGGCTGCCGGTCACCAGCAGAACGCGTCCGTCCCGGGTGACCAGGGTCGGCGCCATCGAGGACAGGGGCCGCTTGCCCGGGGCGATGGCGTTCGCCTGGTCCTGGACCAGGCCGAACACATTGGCCGCCCCCGGCTTCACCGAGAAATCGTCCATTTCGTCGTTGAGGAAGAAGCCGGTTCCCGGCGCGATCACGCCGGCCCCGAAGTAAAGATTGATGGTGAAGGTCAGGGAAACGGCATTGCCCTTGCCGTCGACCACCGAAAAATGGGTGGTGTGGCCGCCCTCGTCGGAGGAGACCGCCGAATGGAGCCCGGCGGAGGGCGTCGCCTTGTCCGGGTCGATCCGGGCGCGCAGCGCGGCGGCGTAATCCTTCGACAGCAGCCGGTCGAGCCGATTGTCGACCATGGCCGGATCGCCGAGAACGGTGTTGCGGTCTTCGAAAGCCCGGCGCATCGCCTCGACCATCCGATGCACCGCCGCGGCGGAATGGAAACCCAGCGCCGTCATGTCGTAGCCTTCCAGGATCTGCAGGATTTCGCACAGCGTGACGCCGCCGGAGCTGGGCGGCGGCACCGTGACCAGGCCGAACCCCCGGTAGCTGCACCGCAGGGGCGGACCTTCGGGCGCCGTATAACCGGCGAAATCCGCCGCCGTCAGGATGCCGCCATGGGCCCGGGCGGCCCGCTCGATCGCCCGGGCGACGGGACCTTTGTAAAAGGCGTCGGGGCCCCGGGCCGCGATGAGCGCCAGGGTGGCCGCCAGATCCGTCTGGACCAGGCGGTCGCCGGCCCGCAAGGGGCTGCCGTCCGGGCGCAGGAAGATCCTGGCCGCGGCTGGATCCTTGGCGATGCGGCCGGCCCCCCAGGCCAGCAATGCCGCGTCGGCGGGGCCCAGCACGAAGCCGTTGCGGGCCAGGGCGACGGCCGGCGCCATGACTTTGGCCCGGCTCAAGGCGCCGTATTCCGTCAGCGCGCGGTCCAGCCCCATGACGGTGCCGGGGACGCCGGCGGCCAGATAGCCGGACAGGCTCAAGGCTTTGACCGGATTGCCCTGTCCGTCGAGATACATCGCCGCGCCGGCCGCGGCGGGAGCGGTTTCGCGAAAATTGATGACGGTGTCGCGTCCGTCGGCCAGGTGGATCGTCATGAAGCCGCCGCCGCCGATATTGCCGCAGCAGGGATGGACCACCGCCAGGGCGTAAGCCACCGCCACCGCGGCGTCGATCGCGTTGCCGCCCTGCCGCAGGATCCGCAGCCCGACCTCCGAGGCCAGATGCTGGGCGGAGACCACCATGCCGTGGCGGGCCTCGACGGCGGGCCGGGACGCCGCTCCGGCCGGGGCCGGAAAGAGCAGGGAAAGCGCCACCGAAAGCACGCCGGCAAACTTCGCTGGTGATCTTTTTCCGTGAAAAACCATGATATTTCCAGCTTAGGGCCTGGGACGGAATAACCGCTCCAGGCCCTAAGCCTGAGCGGCGCTTGAGCCCCGCCGAAAGCGGAGCGGAGGCGTCATATGAAGGCCTAAGGCGATCCGGCGGCCCGCCGGATCGGCCTGTATCGGACTGCCGGGTGGCCAAGACCTTCGGCCGGCCTTAAATAGCAGGGGCGCCCGGCGGCCCCGCGTCGGGCCGGGCGCGGCTTGGGCGGACAAGTCCGCATCTGCTGCATATCAGCCATTTCGTCGGCCGCGCGGACTTTCACAAAGCCATGCGTCCATTTTAGTATGGGAAGGAACGGACACGGATGAAAGGGATTTACGGATGAGACTGGCGGAGATCGCTTCCACACTCGAGGCTACCCTTGTCAGCGGCGGGAACTCGGCCGAACTGGATATTGTCGGCGTCGCCGGCATCGAAGAGGCCGGCCCCGACCAGATCACCTTCGTCGCCAACCCGAAATACGCCGCCGCCGCCAGAACGACGCGGGCCGGCGCGGTGATCGTGACGCCCAATTTCCCGCAGATCGCCACCCCGACATTGCGGGTGAAAAACCCCTATTACGCCTTCGCGCGGGCCGTCGAACTGTTCTATCGGCCGCCCCGCTACGCGCCCGGCGTGCATGCGACCGCCATCGTCCATCCGACCGCCCGGATCGGCCGGAATGCCCATATCGGGGCCTATGTCGTCATCGACGCCGATGTCGAGATCGGCGACGACGCCGTTCTTCTGCCGCATGTGGTCATCTACCAGGGTGTCTCGATCGGCGACGGATTTTTCGCCCACAGCCACGCCACCGTCCGCGAGTACTGTCGTCTGGGCAACGATGTGATTTTGCAGAACGGCGCCATCGTCGGGGCCGACGGATTCGGCTTTGCCAAGGACAATGCCGGCCGCTGGCACAAGATCGTCCAGTCGGGACCGACCGTCCTGGAGGACGACGTCGAGATCCAGGCCAACGCCTGCGTCGACCGCGCCACCATCGGCGAAACGCGGATCGGCCGGGGGGCGAAAATCGACAATCTCGTGCAGATCGGCCATGGCTCGACGGTCGGCGAAAGCAGCATGCTGTGCGCCCAGGTCGGCCTGGCCGGCTCGACGGTGGTCGGGAAAAACGTCGTCCTGGCCGCGCAGGCCGGCGTCGCCGGCCACTGCACGATCGGCGACGGGGCCGTCGTCACGGCGAAAAGCGGCGTTCCCGGCGACGTCGAGCCCGGCAAGGTGGTGAGCGGCATCCCGGCCATCGACAACAAGCAATGGCTGTACGGCGCCGCCGCCTACAAACGGCTTCCCGAACTGATCAGGACGGTGCGCCGGCTGGCCGACAGTCTGGAAAACGGCAAAGCGCAAGGCGCCGATTCCAGATAGAGAGGGTTCCGCAACGCCGGACGGCCGCCCCGAGCAGCCGTCCGGCGGCGGGACGCCGCCTCACATCGTCCTTCCCGGGAGCCGCGGAGCGTCCCGCCCTCGTCGCCGGATTGGAGTTCGGTGGCACCGGCGTCCCTGCCGGTGGAAAAGACCCCGCCGCGCCAGCGGCGGACAGCGGCAGGGACGCCGGTGCCACTTTTCCTTATTCTTCCAGGGCGGGTCGGCTGCCGGCCGGTGCGGAACGCACAATGACGGATTATTGCTGAACGAACCCTATGAACAGGGGCGAATGCGTTCGGCCCCGAAACAGCCCAGCAATCCGATGGTGCCGCCCAGGACATAGGCGCGGAGCATGCTTTGCTCGGCCGTGTCGGGATGGATGGGAATGCTGCCGTGGTCCAGTTCGAAGGCGTGGTGGCGGTTGCTGTCGGTCAGCACCGTGATGGAACGGGCTGGGTCATGGGTGACGGTGATTCCGGCGCGCTCGATCATGGTCTTGTCCCTCATCCGGCGTGATGTCGTGGCGTTGCGGCGGTAAAGCCCGCGTCTTGGCCCACTATCGGCCGGATGAGTCCTGCTCGCGATCCCCGTTTGGGGACAGGCGAGTCCGCACTTGATGTGCCTGTCCGAATAGGGCGCATATATGATGCGCCCTATTGGAGCCCATCATGAACCGTTCCCCCAAACCTTCACCGGAACCGACATGCTTTCGGCCTTCCACCAGATGAGGCAAGTATCGATGGAGAATATAGACATCTATAACAAGGCGGCCGAGGTGGCCGTGTCGGCGGACGACGTCGAATCGGCATTCGTGATCTATCGCGATCTGCAGGAGACCTTGCAAAGGAGCGGCGCGGACGACATCGTCGATATCCGCTATCTCCTCGATATCCTCGCCGAGGAAATGCAGGTATCGCCGTTGAAGGCGATTGCCCTGGCGCGACGCATCCTGGCGTTTCAAAACACGCTGGCCGTCGATGCCGACTTGCTGTTCCTGGTGCAGAACGAATGGGAACAGCTTTTTCCCGCCATCTACCAGGCCATTGCCGACGCGCCGCTTCCGGCGCCGCAAGCCGACGGCGGGGACGTCGATGAAGAGTTCGATGCGGAGCAATTGCGGGCGCGGATCCTGTCGGCGGATTGGCGATGACGGTGGGACGACGGGGCATTTAAAATGACCCGTCCCACCCGGGTATCCGGCTCGGACGAACCGACGGCTCACCGAAATCAGCCGAGCCGCATCGACAGCTCGACGTCGGCGGCGAACGGCACCGACAGATACCCATGCGCCGGCGAGCGGACGCGGGCCAGATACTCTTGGCTCCAGTCGGCATTGTCGGCGACGATGAACGCACCGGGACGAAGACGCGGCTCGATCAGGGCGAGGACGGCCGGATAGAGGCCTTTGGCCCCGTCCAGCAAGACCAGGTCGATCCGTTCCGGCAGGTCTTGCCGAAGCGTCTCCAGCGCATCGCCCGGCCTGATCTCGATCAGGTCCGATAACCCGCCCGCTTCAAAATTCTCCCGGGCCCGCACCACCTTGGACGGCTCGAACTCGCAGGTGATGATGCGCCCGCCGCCATTGTCGCGGAGAGCGGCGGCAAGATGAAGGGTCGAGATGCCGAAAGAGGTGCCGAACTCGACAATGGCCCGCGCGCCGGTCGAACGCGCCAGCATGTAAAGCAGCGCCGCGGTTTCGCGGGAAACGGCGAGGGGGGCGTCCTTCATCCGCGAATAAAATTCGCGATAGTTCGTTTTGCTGGTCATGGCGGCCGTGCGCTCTTCGGCCGGCATTTGCGCGAAAGCGCTTCTCAACGTCGCCTCGGACGCTTGCGCGTCGGCGAACAGGCGCTCGAGCAAGGGGGACAGCGGCATGGTGGACAGTGTCGTCACGATGAAAACTCCGAGTCGGTTGAAAGTGCTCTCTTGTGTCCGGTAAAAAATACGACTCATTAGTCACGTTTTCTATTCGCGTTCCCGGGGCCATCCATGACGGGTCGTTCAACGCCGCGCGTTTCAACGCGAAAACAGCCCAAGCAGGCACGCTCCACGCAGCTCGTCGCCGACATCCTGGTCGCGGCGGCTCGCGTTTTGGCCCGCGAAGGCGCCCGTCGCTTCACCACCGCACGCATCGCCGACGAGGTGGAGGCCCGAGCCCGGGCGCTGGGTGAAATGTTCTGCGCTTATCTCGGAAGCCTTGCGGTCCGCCGAGGAAACCGGGCGAAGTCCCCGAAGACGATTCCTTGAATCGGGGTTTCCGCGTTTTGGCCCGACTGAAAATCCGCAGGGGCTACCGCGCCACCTCGCCGGATTGCCGCGACTGCGGCGCCAGGTCGGACGGTTCGGCGGCCCGCGCCTTGTCGCGGATCGCCTGGCTGCGCCTGGCGAGGGGCTCGGCCTCCGCGGCGCGGTCCAAGCCCTTGTAGATCTTGACGAGAATGTCGAGGTTCATCGCCACGACGAGATTGTCGGGACCGTACATCTTTTCGAGATCGGACTGGAGGCCGGTCGCCACGGGCAGCGCTTCGGCGAGATGTCCTTGGCCGACCAGCGTGAACAGCTTCTGCTCCAGCAGCTTCGCATGCTGCAGGTCCTTGACGTCGGGCGTGACGACCGGGGTGGCGGGAGGAGGTGGGGCGGCGGCGGGAAAAGCGGGGGGCCGGCGAGGCGCCGCGCGGCCTTTGAGAAGCGCCTCGGCTTCCGGATAGCGCCATTGCCTTCGGTAGAGATCGGCCAAATTGTCGAGGACGATCGCGACATTCGAGTCGTTCGGGCCGAGCGTTTTTTCAAGGATGGACAGGCTGCGCTTATAGAGCGGTTCGGCCTCGGCATAGCGGCGTTGCCTGGTGTAGAGATCGGCCAGATTGGCGAGGACGAACCCAAGGTCGGGACGGCTGGAATCGTGGGTTTTTTCGAGGATGGCCGCGCAACGCTTGTAGAGCGGTTCGGCCAGATCGTATTGCTTCTGCTGAACGTAGATCTGCGCCAGATTGCCAAGGGCGACGGCGACACTGGGATGGTCGGGGCCAAGGGTTTTCTCGAAGACGGCCAGAACCTGTTTCGCCAAGGGAAGAGCCTCGGCGGAACGCCCCTGCTTGTTCAGTTCGGTCGCCTGCTGATTCAGTTGGATCGCCCGTTCCAGATCTTCCGAACCCGGGGGAGCCGCCGGGACGGGCGCCGTCGGCTTGGGCGCCTCCGCGGGCTTGGGGCTGGTCCTTGCTTCATGGCTTGCCTTGTCGGGATCGGGCGGTGCCACCGCCTCGGCGGCGTTGGCCTGGTTCCGGTAAAGCTCGGACAGTCGGGTCAGGCTTTTGGCGACATCCGGATGGTCGGGGCCCAGCAGCTTCTGGCGGATCGCCAGGCTGCGCTTGTAAAGGGGTTCGGCTTCGGCAAAACGGCGCTGCTTGGAATATAATTCGGCAAGATTGTTGAGGCCGGCGGCGGCCTCCAGGCTTTCAGGCCCGAGCGCTTTCTCCAGCATGGCCAGAACCTGGCTCGCCAGGGGCATCGCCTCTTCATAGCGGCCCTGGGCATAAAGCTGCATCATCTGTTGATTGAGCGCGTCGATCTGCTCCCGGTCGCCGCTGCGGGCGGGCGCCGCCGTGCCGATGAGCAGCAGCATGGTCAGTCCGACGATCAAGACAGAACGCACCAGAGCCGATCCCCCTTTGCCGGCGGTTCCCCGCTGTCCAAGCTGGGGTCAACGATATCGACCGTCGACGGCAACTCAAAATGGTTTGTCACCCATCCGCAAGCCGATGGTCGTCGTCCTCGCGGCGACATGACGCCATGATCTCGCCGTCCTCCATCGATCCGAACGATCCGCCGGTCCCGGCGGGAACGGACTGGTCGTCGGTCGATGCCATGACCGACCGCAAAGCAAAATCATGCGGCGGCTGTCG
>JAATGN010000394.1 GCA_015654615.1 Rhodospirillales bacterium | reverse complement strand
TCCGCAGAAAATGCGCCAGCCGGTTCGCCCGTGCGTTCAGTTCCCCATAGGTCACGTGTTCGCCGCCGCAGGACACGGCGATTGCCGCCGGATCCCTCCTGGCATGCAGGGCGATGAGATGATGCAGGCAGACACGGCCCATGGGATACGCCTGCCCGCCCCTCCCCAGCGCCACAAGCCGTTGACGTTCCGCCTCCGGCAAGATGCGCAATTCGCCAAGCGCTCGCGTCGGATGCTCGGCCGCGTCGGCCAGAAGGGTCAACCAATGCTCCCCCAGCCGGGTGACGGTCTCGGCCTCGAACAGGTCCGTGGCATAAGTGAAAGCGCAGGCCAGATGATCGTGACGATCCTCGATCTCCAGGGCCATTTCGACCTGCGCCGCCGGAACCTCCAGCCGCCGGGCCTCGATGCTCAATCCCGGCAGATCCCGGTGCAGACTCCTGGCTTCCCGATAGGTCAGCATGACCTGGAACAACGGAGTCTGCGTCCCGCCGCGTTGGGGCTGCAGCGCCTCGACCAGACGCTCGAACGGCAGGTCTTGATGCGCCTGCCCTTCGAGGACCGTTTCCCGCACCCGATCGAGCCATAGCGCGAAGGACTGCCGTTCGTCCGCCACCGTCCGCATCACCACCGTGTTGACGAAAAAACCGATCAGTCCTTCCGTTTCCAAACGGTCCCGGCCGGCCACCGGAACGCCGATCCGAACGTCCCGCTGCCCGCTGTGGCGAAACAGCAGCGCCTGGAAGGCGGCCAGCAGCACCATGAACAGGGACGCGTTGGCCGTTTCCGCCAAGCCTTGCAGGCGCTGTTTCAAGGCCGGACCGACGATCAGGCGATGCACCGCCCCCTGGTCGCCGCGCCAGGAAGACCGGGGATGATCGGCCGGCAATTCCAGCACCGGATGCTCCGTCCCCAGCGCTGCGGTCCAATAGGCCAGCAACGGCCCATGCCGTTCCGACGCCAGGCGTTCGCTTTGCCACAAGGCATAATCGCGGTATTGCACGGGCAGCGGCGGCAGGGCCGGAGCCGCGCCGGCGGCATAAGCGGCGTAGAGCGCGGCCAGATCGTCGAGGAAAACCCCGACGGACCAATCGTCCGAGACGATATGGTGCAGGCTGATCAGCAGGATATGCTCATCGTCCGACAGGACCAGCAAGGCGAGACGCAGCAACGGGCCGGTTTCCAGATCGAACGGCCGCCGCATCTCCTCCGCGGCACGGCTCCGGATGGCCTCTTTCCGGGCCTCTGCCGGCAGGCCGGACAGATCGATCCGCGCAATCGGCAGCGGTCCGGGAGGATGGACCCGCTGTTCTCCGACACCGTCCGTTCCCGGGGAGAATGTGGTCCGCAAGCTCTCGTGCCGGGCCACCAGGGCGGCAAGCGCCCGACCGAGCACCGCCTGGTCCAATCGTCCTTTCAGATGGAGCGTCCCGGCGATGGTGTAGGCGGCGCTGCCGGGAGCCAACCGCCACAGATACCACAGACGCTGCTGCCCGGAAGACAGGGGATACCCGTCCCGGTCGGGAGCCGAGGGGAGCGGAGCCTCCGCATCCGGGCTTCCCCCGGCGGCTCCCGAACGATCGATTTCCGCGGCAAAATCCCGCAGGATCGGGGCATCGAAGAACAGGCGCAGGTCCGGGACCATCCCGAAAGGCCGGCGCAGCCGGACCAACGCCTGGGCCGCCGTGAGCGACGTTCCTCCCGATGCGAAGAAGCCGTCGTTCCGGCGCAGCCTGTCCCGCTTGAGGACCGCGCCCCAGATGGCGGCGACGACATGCTCGGTTTCCGTCGCCGGGCCGTCCCCATCGCCGGCCCTTTCCAGGCCGGCGATGGCGGCCTGATCGAACAGGGCATAGGCGTCCAGGCGCCCCTCGTGCCACGCCGGCAGGCAGGCCGAACGGCGGATCTTGCCGCTGGAGGTCATCGGCAGGCCTCCCGGATTCAGCAGCAGGACAAGGCCGGCCGGCTGCTGGAGCGACTCGGCCAGCGCCGCATTGATCGCCCGGGCCAGGACTGCCGCCGGAACCGTCTTTTGCTTTCCCCGCCCGACTTCGGCGGCGATGCCGATCGCCTCCCCCTCATCCGTGGCCACCGGAAAGGCGGCGACACGACCGTGGCGGAGGTCGGGACAAGCCGACTCGATCAGGCGTTCGACGTCCTGGGGATGGAAATTCTGCCCCCGAACGATGATCAGATCCTTGCAGCGGCCGGTGACGAACAGATGTCCATCATGCAGGAACCCCAGATCGCCGGTCCGCAGATAGCGTTTGCCGTCCCGCTGAACGAAGGTTTCGGCGCTGGCCGCGGCATTGTTCCAATAACCGTCGGCGATACTGGGGCCGGATACCCAGACTTCTCCGATCCCGGCGGCGGGCCGCCCAGCCTCGTCTGCCGGTTCGACCACCAGCAGATCGTGCCCGTCCGCGCCGCGGCCGCAGGCCACCATCGCCTTGCCGTCGTCCTGGGGGCTCACCCGTCCCTCCGCCAGGGCCGCAGGATCGAAACGCTCCACGCGGATACCGTCACCACGACGGCCGCCGGACACGAACAGGGTCGCCTCGGCCAGGCCGTAACAGGGATAAAGCGCCTTCGGTGCGAACCCGGTCGCGGCAAAACGGGCCGCGAAGGCCTCCAAGGTGTCGAGGCGCACCGGTTCCGAACCGGAAAAGGCCAGCCGCCACGACGCCAGGGAAAAACGCTCCAAGACCGAATCGGCAATCCGCTCGCAGCACAGGCGATAGGCGAAATCCGGACCGCCGCTGACGGTGCCGCCGTGGCGGCCGATGGCCTCCAGCCAGCGGGAGGGGCGTTCCAGGAAATGGCGCGTGGCCATCAGAACCACCGGGACGCCGCTGAACACGGGCTGCAGCAGACCGCCGATCAGTCCCATGTCGTGGTACAGGGGCAACCAGCTGACGACGACGTCGTCGCCCCCGATCCCGAAGCCGGCCTTGATCGCCGTCTCGTTGGCCAGCAGGTTCCCGTGCGTGACCCGAACGCCTTTGGGCGTTGCCGTCGACCCCGAGGTATATTGCAGGAACGCCACGGTTTCCGGCCGGATGAGCGGCATCCGCCAAGCGTCGCCGTAGGATGGCGCGATGCTGTCGACGGCGACGACGAGAAGATCCCCCCGGCCGTCCGCGATCTCGCCGGCCGCCTGCCGCAGGGAACCGTCCGTCAAAATCAGGCGCGGCGCGGCATCGGCGAGAATCGACCGCACCCGTTCCCGATGCTGTCCCCGTCCCGTTTCCGGCGGATAGGCGGGCACGGCGATCATTCCGGCCGACAGGCACCCCAGGAACGCCGCCGCATAGTCGAGGCCGCTGGGCAGCAGCAGCAAAACGCGCTCACCGGCGGCGAGATGGGCTTGCAGATAGCCGGCGACCCGGCGAACCCGCTCTTCCAATCGGCGGAAGCTGAGCACCGCCTCGTCGGCGCCGCCGTCGGCCAGAAAGCGGACCGCGACACTGTCCGGCCGCACCGATGCGTGATGCAGGAGAATCTCGGGGAAATGCCGGAACGGCACGACATTCGCCCCCATCAGCCGGCGTTCCCCTCGACGGGAAGGTTGGTATGCGGACGGGACATGGCGACGAGAACCTTGCGCTGGCCGGTGAAGGGCGCACGGCCGTGGGCACACAGCATGTTGTCGAGCATCAGGACGTCACCCGCCTGCCAGGGAAAGGCGATGGTCTCCTCGTCCAGGACGGCCCGGACGTGCGCCAAATCGGAGGGCGCGATGGGAGAACCGTCTCCGTAATAGACGTTGCGCGGCAAGTCCTCCTCCTCCACCACCTCAAGGAGCGCGTCGCGGATTTCCGGTTCGAGAGCCGTCACATGGAACAGATGCGCCTGATTGAACCAGACCATCTCGCCGGTGACGGGATGCCGCTCCACGGCCTGACAGACCTGCCGCGTGCGAAGCTCGCCATCCGCTTTCCATTCGCAAAGGATCGCGCGAGGCCGGCAATAGGCTTCCACCCGATCCGGATCGGAGGTGTTGAACACCTTCTGCCATGGCACATCGAGCCCATTGCCGTAATTGCGCACATACATCAGCCGGCGGGAGGCAAACCGCTCCCGAACGGCCGGGTCGATTCGCGCCAGGATGCGACGGCTGTCGGCGATCGGCGTCTCCCCCCCGGCGGCGGCAGGAATCATGCAGAAAAGCCACAGGCACATGCCCCATTCGCGGGTGTAAGCCTGCTCGTTGTGCAAGGGAATGCGCGTATGAGGCGGATATTCCGTCGATGTGTAAACGCCCGCGGCCACCAATGTGCGCGGTGTGGAACCGAACTCATAGGACAGAAGAGGCGCGCCGAACCCGCCGGCGAAACGATGGAACTGTTCCGGGCCGGCCATGTCGAAGCCGCGGAACAGAACGCCGCCGACGGTTTCCACAAGTTTGCCGACGACCGCTTGGCTTTCCGGCGGCAACACCCCCAGGACGGTTCCCGCCGCACGCGGTTCGATCAGGACGGGAAGACTTTTTCCGCTTGATAGCGAGCCGATAGAAAAATCTGTTCCAGCCATTTCGACAGATCTCCGGTGTCGTTCGCAGACGGACGATCATTTGGCGATATCGTTATATGGTTAGAACAAATGATAGTTGCATTGGTTTGATACAATATGAAAAACACGACAACGGCACATCACTAACGATAGCGATATCGCGCTATATCTTTTGGGTATTTCCAAATTATTCACGACTACATTATCGTATTTTGTATGATATTTTATACTGTATATGCTCAGTATCTCACCGTATTTTTTCACAAATTTACCAGAAAGCCCAACCATCTGTGCATGAAAATCACAAATATTACAGAATATGTCATGAATTATTTGTCAACAGAACACCGTTATATCTTTCGCATGAGTTTCTTATATCGCCACGCGTATCCATAAGTTGAAATAAATACTGCTAATGCCGGGATAACACCCGACGAACAGACACCTTATCCACCCTGGATTTTCCATACTAAAATATGACAAAAACGGTGTTTTGAAAAAATTTAACCTGTTGGCGTGCATTATATATATTTACATCAACGTTTGGTTGTGAGACTTCCCTCTTCCCATCCTGGATCCCGGGGCGTCCCCCGTGTTCTGGAAATTGCGCGACAAGGGCCGGAACCGCGACTGGAATCGCCGCGGTTTTCTCCCGCCCGACCGGCTGAATTGCCGCCGTCATCGCCGATGCCGCGAAACCGGCAGATCATCGGCCGCAACCGACCACCCCATGCGCCAAGCATTACGATGATCATGGACTCGATATTTCGGTGCTGTTTTTCCTTGATCGGGCGCTATGTCTTACGACTATATGACGATTGGGAATCACGACCGGGTCCGCAACCGACAAGTCCGGCACTGTCGGCGCAAGGGGGGCTCACGGTCGTCGGTCCGCAAGGCGCCGCCGCGGCGCCGCTCGTTCCGGATGATCGCGCATGAACTGGTGCAATGTCGACCTCGCCTGGGCCTATGGGGATCTGCTGCGCAGCATCTACCGCCAGACCCGCAGCCTCGACCGGGCCTATGACGTGCTGCACGACTCGCTGCTGCGGTTCGCGCTGGTCAACCACCGGGATCCCGTTCTTCAGCCGCGGGCTTATCTGCGCACCGTGGTCGGTTCGGTCCTGGCCCGCCATGGCCAGGACATGGCCCGCTGGATGCCCTTTCCCGACGATGACGAAAACGGCGACGGCGACAGCCATCCCGACCTCGTCGCCACCCGCAAGGCGCTCGACGCGATCGTCGATCCCGAGCATTTCGCCCCGTCGCCGGAACATATGGTCTATCTTGGCGAACGCCTGCGGGCCCTGCAGCGCCTGCTCGATTGCTTGCCGCCGCGCTGCCGCGACGTCTTCTGGCTCTACCGCATCGAAGGGTTGAGCCAGCCGGAGATCGCAATCCGGCTTGGGATTTCCAGGAAGACCGTGGAATATCATCTCAAGCGCGCCCTCGTCGACCTGGCATCGGCGGCCCGAGACCTGACGTGAGATGAGCAAGGTGGAAGATCAGGCGGCCGTATGGTTCATGCGGATGCGGGACGCCGAACCCGACGACCCGGAACGCGGCCGGTTCGAGGCTTGGGTGTTGGCCGACCCCGCCCACGCCGATGCCTATGCCCTGCAGGTCGCGCTGTGGGACCGCTTCGACAGCGCGGCCGATATCGACGCCTTGGCCGAGGTGCTGGAACGACGCCGGGATGCCGCGCGGCAGGGCCGCCGCCGTTTCATCAAGCGGGCCGCCGTCGCCCTTCTGGTCGCCGGCGGCGGCGGCTTGCTCTATCGCGACTGGCGAAGCCGGCCCTTGTGGCAATCGGCGCTCGCCACCGGAATCGGAGAGACGTCGCGCCAGACGCTGCCGGACGGCAGCACCCTCGTGCTGGGGGCCGACACGGCGATACGGGCCGCCTTCAGCCGCGGCGGCCGCACCGTTCGGCTGGACCGCGGCGCGGCGATCTTCGAGGTGGCGCGGGACGCCGGGCGCCCCTTCGTCGTCGACGGCGGCCCGGTCCGCATCACCGTTCTCGGCACCCGCTTCGCGGTCGACCGGTTCGCCGGCAAGACGCGCGTCAGCGTCGATCATGGCCGGGTCCGGCTGGCCACCGGGTCATTCTGGAACAGGCAGACGCTCGTGCTGGAGGATGGCCAGGTGGCCGAGATCGATGCATTGCCGGAGGGAACCGCCCCGCCGCGCCGGATCGACCGCCCCGCGACCGACGCCTTCGCCTTCGAACAGGGCACGATCGTCTTCGATGGCGCGTCCCTCGGCGAAATCGCCGAAACGCTGTCGCGCTACCGGGCCAAGCCGGTTCGCGTCGGGGCGGGAGCGGATACGGTTCCGCCCTTCACGGCCGTCGCGCATCTGGCCAATCTCGAAGGCTTTCTCGCCTCCCTGACGAAAATCTACCCGGTGGCCCTGACCGAGGAGCCGGGCCGGACCGTCCTGTCCGTCCACCGGTAAGGGCGGAACACGCCCGCCGCAACGAGATCGCCACAGGCCCGGCGCGTTGCCAGCCCTTTTGCCCCAGCTACCTCTTTCGGCTGCTTCTCTTAAACTTCATCGGTGTTCATCTGTGCCCATCCGAGTTCATCTGTGATAACTGAAAAAATAGCCAAAGGCTCTATCGAACAGCCGGTTTCAAGCATTGCCGGAGTCCGCGCCGTCACGGTATCGGCAGCGGTGAATAATCTTAAAATTGGCAAATTAAACACAGATGAACGCAGATAGGCACAGATGAACACAGAAAAATGGTCGGAGGACATCACGACCGACGCCTTCGGCTGCTTCTCTTAAACTTTATCGGTGTTCATCTGTGCCCATCCGAGTTCATCTGTGATAACTGAAAAAATAGCCAGAGGCTCCATCGGACAGCGAAATCCAAAAGCCCCGGAACTCACGGCTTTCCAAGGCTTTTTCAGCACGGACGTCTTCCCCTCAAAAAAAAATCCGCGAGCGGACCTAGGAAGTTGGGCCTCCCGAAGGCTCAAACCCAATAGGGATGCTTTTGACCTGAGGGGGACCTGTGAACACGATAGTGCGATCCTGCTGCATGCTGCCGGTGGCGGCGATAGTCTTGGCCTTGCCGGTGGCGGTCAAGGCCGCGCCGGTCGATTTCGACCTGCCGGTCCAGCCTTTGGAAACGTCGCTCAAGGCCGTGGCGACGGCGGGCGGGCTCAATCTGGTCGCCAGCCGGGACCTGCTGACCGGTAAGGCGGCCCCCGCGCTGAAGGGAAGATATGAACCGCCGGAGGCGCTGCGCCGCCTGCTGGCCGGCAGCGGACTCGCCATCGCCACCACGGACGGCAACGCCGTCATCACCCGGCAGACCGGCGAGATCACCTTGGAGCCGGTCAAGGTGGCGGACACCAGGCAGGCGGCCGATGGCAGCGCCGAGGTCGGATACCGGGTCGACACCCTTCATAGCGTCGGGCCGCTGGGCGCCATGAACGTGATGGACACGCCCTATTCGATGACGGTGATTCCCCATCAGCTGATCGAGAACATCCAGGCGTCGTCGCCGGACCTGATCATCCAGATGAACCCGTTCTCGCAGCTGAATACGCCGACAACCCGCGGCTACAACGTGACGGAAACCATACGCGGTTTTTCCGCGATGCAGCTTTTCGACGGCAGCCGCGAATCCCTGGTGGCTTATGAAGACCTGGAGGACAAGGATCGGGTCGAAATCCTCAACGGCCTTTCGGGGTTCCTGAACGGGAATGCCGCGGCCTCGACGGTCCTGCCTGGCGGAACCATCAATTATCTCCTGAAACGGCCCACCGACAGGCAGTTCACCGACCTGACGATCGGAGAATATTATAATTACGATCCCTATGCCCATGTCGACGTCGGCGGACCGGTCGGCGAGAAGTTCGGCTATCGGCTCAACGCCCTGGCGCAAAGCGGCGATACTGCCGTCGACCAGCAGAGCCTCACCCGCTATCTGATCAGCGGGGCCTTCGACATCCATCTCGCCGACAATCTTCTGCTGCAGTTCGACCTGTCGAACAGCTATCGCAAGCTGAACGGCATCGACGCCTTCTGGGGCACGGCCAGCGGCGCCGTTCCTTTCCCATCGGCGCCCAATGCCTCGAAGAACTTCGGGCAGCCGTGGACCTTCTGGGAAACCTCCATGCTGCACACCGGGACCAATATGACCTGGGACGTCAACGACGCCCTGACCCTTCGTTCCTCCTTCCGGTTCGCGCAACGCGACAGCAAGGATCTTTACGAAAACAATACCTTTCAGAACAACGGCACGTTCAGTGAAGCCGTCTACTATTCGGCGCCGGGGCTGTCGAATATGTATGAGGGGAACGCCTTTGCCGACATCAAGGCGAGTACGTTCGGCATCGGCCACAAGATAACGTTCGGATACTCCGGCGATCAGACCATCTCATACAGTCCGATCATTTCCTTCCAGCCGGTGATCTCCACGGCGGCGCCGCTCACCGGATTGAGCGTCTTGTCGCCGCAATATGTCTTCGAACGGGCCTGGACCGACGTGCCCCGCCGCAAATCGTCGGAAGCAACCAATGAAAGCCTCGTCCTGGCCGACAACATCACCATCGACGACCAATGGTCCTTGCTGGTCGGCTTGAACGACGCCCGCATTCTGACCAAGAGTTACGCTTTTTCGACGACCGGGGCCTTGTCGAGTTCCTATGATCGAAGCGACGTGACGCCGTCGGGTTCGATCATCTACAAGCCGCTTCCCTGGATTTCCACCTACGCGACCTATATGGAAGGGCTCGAACCGGGGGGCGGACCGGCCGCCCCCACCGCGGTCGGCATCAACGGCACCCTGCCGGTGACCAACGCCGGAGCGCTGCTGGCTCCGATCGTCGATACCGAATACGAGGTCGGCGCCAAGGTCAGCGTCGGCGGCAGCCTGCTGACCCTGGCCCTGTTCGACATCAGCCGGGCCTCGGAACTCTATGTTCCCAGCGGCGCCAGCGCCTACACCTATTCGGAAGACGGGACGGAGGAGCACAAGGGGATCGAACTCGGGGTGAGCGGCAAGGCGACGAAGAACCTGACCCTGTGGGGCGGCGTCACCTTCATGGACGCCGAAGTGACCAAGAATCCCAACACCCCCAGCCTGGTCGGAACCAGGCCCGCCAGCGTTTCCGACAGATTGGCCAAGATCTATGCCGAATACAGCGTCGACGAGGTTCCCGGCCTGACGCTGACCGGCGGGCTGATCTATGCGGGGAACTACTACGCGTTTTCCGGAAACGCCGATCTGATGCCGGCCTATACCGTTGCCAATATCGGCGTCCGCTACGAGCGGGAGCTTTACGGCACCCCGACCATCTTCCGCCTGAACGTGAACAATCTTGCCGGCAGCAACTATTGGATCTCGCCCGGTTATGAGGGAGACCCGCGCACCGTCATCGGCTCGGTCCAGGTCAGGTTCTGACGATATTTCCGATGCGTATCAAGATGTCGAACCTGACCTGGTTCATTCCGTTTTTCTGTCTCGGGCTGGTCGCCCTGGCGACGGCCCGGCCGGAGCCGCGGAGCCCGCCGCCGCGGGGCGAGCGCGTCGTCGTCGATGTCCGGGGCAAGGCGGTTCATATCGGCCTGCCGTTCAAGGGCAGCGTGCTGACGCGCGGCACCGAGATCACCGGTTATCTCGAAGCGACCCGCGACCCCGACTCCCTGCTGGCGGTGACCGCGCTGCGCATGGGCGGCCGGGTCAGGGGCCACACCATCGGCCGGATATTTCCGCAAGTCCTCGCCAATCCCCGCGTCTGGGAAACG
Organism: Rhodospirillales bacterium; assembly: GCA_015654615.1. Classification (GTDB taxonomy): domain Bacteria; phylum Pseudomonadota; class Alphaproteobacteria; order Rhodospirillales; family Magnetospirillaceae; genus Telmatospirillum. The sequence continues at coordinate 9,361 of JAATGN010000394.1, read as the reverse complement.
GACGGTATTTCCAATGCGAAAGGCCCGAAGGTGGAAATCGAACGGCTGCTGCAGTTCGATCCCGGCGTGTTCATGGGCTGGTACACGCTGGCGGAACCGATCGAACGGGTCGGCCTGCCGTTCGTCGGCTTCAGTGATTTTCCGAAAAGCCGCGAAGACCTCGGATATGGCCCCCGCACCTATGCCGCGGTCGTCGGCAAACCGGAACGGGGGGAGGCGCTCGTCGCCCGGACCGACCAGCTTTATCGGGATCTGGACGAAGAACTTCAGGCGTCCAACGGCATGCCCAAGCCGCGCTATCTCTATCTTCTCGGGCGAAAGGACGATCGAGCGGTCACCCAACTTGGCGCCACCAACCATTACACCCGTTTCTTTGCGCCCCATGCGTATGTCGAAAACGCCTGCGCCTGTCAAAGTCACTATGAAACCGTCGATGCCGAACATGTCATCGCCGAGGATCCGGACATCATCGTCCTGGCCCCGCAGCCGGGCCAGGAACTGCCCGACGAGTTCGTCAAGGATCCGCGGTGGCTGGGACTGACCGCAGTGGTCAATCGCCGGGTTTACCGGGCGCCGCCGGGCATCGATTATTTCATCGCCGCGCCGTTCTGGAGCCGCTGGCTGGCCGAACTGGCCCATCCCGACCGCCTGAAACCGAACGCGCGGGGACTGTACCGCGACTATATCGCCTGGCTGCTGGCGTACCGGCTGTCCGACGAGGAGCTCGATACCGCCTTTGCCGTCAAGGACAACCACGCCATGGTCGACGCCGCCCGTTTCGAAGCCCCGAGGAATCCCCAATGACCAAGATGTCCCATGCGCGCCGTTCCGGCCTCGTGGCCTTCGCCGCGCCGTCGTTTCTGGGGGTGGCCACGCTTCTCGCGATGTTGCTGTCGCTCAGCATCGGCGTCTATCCCATTTCGCTGGCCAAGATCGGCCAGATCGTCGGATCGCTCGCCTGGCCCTTTCCGTTGCCCGACCACGTGGACTGGACGCTGAAGGAACAGATCGTGGTCCAGGTGGTGCGCCTGCCCCGGGTGATCGTCGCGACCATGGCCGGCCTCGGCCTCGGCCTGTCGGGCGCGGCCCTGCAAGGCATGATGCGCAATCCCCTGGTCAGCCCCGATCTGGTCGGCGTCACCTCGGGCGCGGCCTTTGGCGGGGTCCTCGCCATGCTGTTCGATTTTCCCTCGGTCGGCGTGGTCGGCTGCGCGATGGCCGGCGGATTGGCCGCCCTGGGCTGCACCAGCATGTTGGCCAGGCTGGTGCATCGGGGGACCGATTCCTTTGTGCTGATCCTGGCGGGTGTGTTTGTCGGAGCCTTTTTCGCCGCCCTGGTCGGCATCATCGAATATCTGGCGGATTCCCATACCCAGCTGCCGGGCATGGTCTATTGGCTTCTGGGCAGCTTCGTCAACGCCGATCCCCGCAAGGTGGCGATGATCACCATTCCGACCCTGGGCGCCGGGGCGGTCCTGATGGGCTTGCGCTGGCGCATCAATCTGCTTTCGCTGGGCGACCTCGACGCGACCTCGCTGGGGTTCGACGCCACGCGCCTGCGGTGGATCATCATCCTTCTCGTTTCGCTGATCGTCGCCGCGCAGGTCGCGGCCAGCGGCGTCATCGGCTGGGTTGGCCTGGTGGTGCCGCATCTGGCAAGGACCATCGTGGGTCCCGACCACCGCCGCCTGCTGCCGGCCTCGGCGCTGCTCGGCGCGATTTTCACGCTGGCCATGGACGACATTTCGCGAACCCTGTTCACCCAGGAAATCCCGGTCGGCCTTTTGACGGCCGTGGTCGGCACGCCGCTGATCTGCGTCCTGTTCTGGAAGGTACAAACCAGGGGCTGGACCAACGACTGAGAGCGCCGCTCAAGCCGGCGGGGCCCGTCTCCCCGCGACGGGATGTCGACAGATCCGTCGGTTTTCGTCACAGTTCCAGGCTCCTCGGCACTCATCGCCTCGTCAGGCCCTGATCCTCGCGACGCGAAATGGAGCAACGAACCATGGCGGCACCGGTCGAATTCCTTCCCGGCTTCATCGGACGCGACATCGAAACCGACGGCGTGACCATCCATGCGGCGACCGCCGGCGACGGACCGCCGGTGCTGCTGCTGCATGGACACCCCCAGACCCATGCCACCTGGCATGCCACCGCCCCCGCCCTGGTCCGGGCCGGCTTCACCGTGGTGGCCAGCGACCTGCGGGGTTACGGCGATTCCAGCAAGCCCGAAGGCGGGCCGGACCATATCGACTATTCCAAGCGCGCCATGGCGGCCGACCAGGTTGCCGTCATGCGGACACTGGGCTTCGAACGTTTCGCGGTGGTCGGCCACGACCGCGGCGGACGGGTCGCCCACCGCATGGCCCTCGATCACCCCGGCGCCGTCCGCCGATTGGCGGTGCTCGACATCGCCCCCACGGCCACCATGTACGCGCGGACCGACAAGGCCTTCGCCACCCGCTATTTCTGGTGGTTCTTCCTGATTCAGCCCTATGACCTGCCGGAACGGATGATCGGGGCCGACCCCGCCTTCTTTCTCGACAAGCATCTGGACGGACAGAGCAGGACACCCGGCGTTCCGTCCCCGGCGCTCCGGCGGGAATATCTGCGCTGCTATGCCGATCCCGCCGCCATCCATGCCATTTGCGAGGATTATCGCGCCGCGGCGGGCATCGACCTCGATCACGACCGCGCCGACGAGGACAAGCGCATCATGGCGCCGCTGCTCGCCCTCTGGGGCGCCAGGGGAACCGTCGGCGCGCTCTACGACGTCCTGGCCACCTGGCGGGAAAAGGCCGAGGGCCCGGTCGATGGCAAGGCCCTCGATTGCGGCCATCTGGTCCAGGAGGAGGCCCCGGAGGCGTTGCTCGCCGCATTGTCGCCCTTTCTCTCCGGCGATCTTGCGTAAGCCGCCGGCCTGGTCCGCCAAGCGAACAGGGATCGCCGCCGTCCTGCTCGTCGCGGTGAGCGCCTGCACGGTGGCGCTGCCGCCGGATCGGCCGGAGGTCGGCGCCGGATCGGCCGAACCGGCGGCGCCCCCACCGGCCCCGGCCGGCCTTGCGGCGGACGAATCGCGGACTCCGGCCGGAGAGGGCAAAACCGCGACCGCCGGGATCGCCCCGCCGCCGTCGCCATCGCCATCACCGGCGCCGCCCTGGGCGATCGAAACCATCATGGTGACGGCGACCGGCCTGTCCGGCTTTTGGCGATTGACCGCGTCGAGCAGCATCGATGTCGAGGTCGGTCTTTTCTCCGGCATCCGCCTGACCTACAGCGGCGAGGCCCACGACCGCGACATCTGCCGGATCCGCAACGACGGCGGACGGCTGCGGGCCACCTGCGTCGCCGGCTTCACCCCGACGGCGGAGGGACGGCTCGACGGTCGGCAGGTGACCCTGCGATGGTGGGCCGGGCCGGCCAATATGATCTTCAGGGGGGTGTGGGACGATGCCGACGCCATCCAGGGCGCCTTCACCGGCGGCCTGGCCGGATTGAGCGTCACCGGCGACATTCCGGCGGTGATGCGCAAATTGCCGGCGCCGAACGCCGCCATCGCCGACGAGCCGCCCAGCGCCGCGGCCATGCGGGCGGTCTTCGCCGATCTCCGCCAAGGCTCCCTGACCGACGGACGTTACGAGGGGATCGCCGAAAAACGTCTGCAACCGGCCTTTTCCTGGGCGGCGGCCCGGGCGTCGTCGCACAGCCTGGCCTATCTGGGGCGGATCCGCATCCGCTGGCACAGATGGCAAAGGGAAACGATCCAGGACGTTTACGACGTGCAAAGCCCGGGCGATCGTTCGCTCTGCCGGATCGCCCTCGGCGAACAGGGCAAGGTCGTGGATTTCGCCTGTCAAAGCGAACCGTCCTGACGGTTTTGCGGCGGCTCACCCATAGCCTTCGGGGGCGCGGGCGGCGAACCAGCTCTTGAGGAACTGGACGCAGACGCGCAAGCGGCTCGACCCTTCCAGCCGCTGCGGATAGATCGCCGCGACGTCGGCGTCCTGGTAATAGTCGGGCAGCAGGCGAATCAGCCGTCCCGCCCGCAGATCGTCGCCGACGTCCCAGGTCGAACGCAGGAAGATGCCGTGACCTTCGAGGCCCCATTGATGGACGATTTCGCCATTGTTGGAGGACAGGGGCGCCGACACCTTGACGGTCTCCACCCCGTTGGGTCCCAACAAGCGCCACAGGCCGAAGGAATGGTCGCGCTCGCGCGTGACGATGCAGCGATGGGTGACCAGGTCGTCGACCCGCTGCGGGACGCCATGTTCGGCCAAATAAAGCGGCGCGGCGCACAGGACGCGATGGTTGCGGGCCAGATGCTGGGCGATCAGGCTCGCCTCATGCGCCCCGCCGACCCGGATATCCAGATCGAATCCCTCGCCGATCAGATCGACCGGGCGATCGAGCAATTCCAGCTGAAAGTTGAGAAGCGGATAAAGCCTGGCCAGTTCGGACAGCGCCGGGGCCAATTGGCTTCGCCCGAATCCGGCGCTCGAACTGATCCGCAGCAGGCCCCGCGGCGTCGCCTGGGCGCTGGCGACCGCCTCCGACATCTGTTCGACCTCGTCCAGGATCTTCTGCGCCCGGCGCAGCATCGCGGCGCCTTCCTGCGTCAGGCTGACGCTGCGTGTGGTGCGGTGAAACAGGCGGACTTGCAGGGCGCGTTCCAGCACGGCGATCCGCTTGCTGACGAAAGCCGGCGACATCCCCTCGCTGCGCGCCGCCGCAGCGAAACTGGAGACTCGCGCCACCATGGCGAACAGCAGCAGATCCTTGAGAGCGATTTGATTGTTCACGTTTCGTGATTACCGCTTCGACAACAGCGACTGATTATATCCACGGAAGAATCAATTGCCATGATTTTTCGAGAGGGACCCGCCGCGCGGATGCCGGCATCCGGCGGGAAACGACCGATTGTTCACGTTTCGTGGTCGCAGCTTTCACAAAAGCGCTGGTTATGTCCGTGAGGGAATCAATTACCATCGTTCCGCGAAGGTCGAGCCAATCGGCCCGGCCACGACAACGGGGAGGAGCGCATGACCGCACATAGGATCGCGGTGATACCCGGCGACGGCATCGGCCAGGAGGTCATGCCCGAAGGAGTGCGGGTCCTGGAGGCCGCGGCCGGCAAATTCGGCATTGCCCTCGACATCGAGCATTTCGATTGGGCCTGCGCCGCCTATTACACCCAGCACGGCCGCATGATGCCGGAAGACTGGTTCGACCGCCTGGCCGGCTTCGACGCCATCTATTTCGGCGCCGTCGGATGGCCCGACGTGGTGCCCGACCATGTCTCGCTGTGGGGCTCGCTGATCCAGTTCCGCCGCGGCTTCGATCAATATGTCAATCTCCGTCCGGCCCGCCTGATGCCCGGCGTCCCGGCACCCCTGGCCGGCCGCAAGCCCGGCGATATCGACATGTGGATCGTCCGTGAGAATACCGAGGGCGAATATTCCACCGTCGGCGGCAAGATGTTCGAAGGCACCGAGCGGGAATTCGTCCTGCAGGAAGCGGTCTTCACCCGCACCGGGGTCGACCGCGTCCTGAAATTCGCCTTCGAACTGGCCGCCAGCCGGCCGAAAAAACACCTGACGTCGGCCACCAAATCCAACGGCATCGCCATCAGCATGCCCTATTGGGACGAACGTGTCGAAGCGATGGCCAGGCAGTACCCGGACATCCGCCAGGACAAATATCATATCGATATCCTGACGGCGCGCTTCGTCCTCAGCCCGGAACGCTTCGACGTGGTGGTCGCCTCGAATCTGTTCGGCGACATCCTGTCCGATCTCGGCCCGGCCTGCACGGGCACCATCGGCATCGCGCCGTCGGCCAACCTGAACCCCGAACGCAAATTCCCCTCGCTGTTCGAGCCGGTGCACGGCTCGGCGCCGGACATCGCCGGGCAGTTCATCGCCAATCCGATCGCCGCCATCTGGTCGGGCGCCATGATGCTCGATTTCCTCGGCAACGGCCAACCGGCCTACAAGGCCGCCCATGACGCCGTCATGGCGGCCATCGAAACGGTGCTGAAGGACGGCCCGCATACGCCCGATCTCAAGGGGACGGCCAAAACCCCCGACGTCGGCAAGGCGGTGGCCGCCGCGTTGCGCGGCTAGGGCACGGGGTTAAGGGAGCCGCATTTCGAATTTAACGGTGACAGGCCTTCGCAAAGGACGTCATTGCGAGCGCCGGCGAAGCAATCCGGAACATCGGCCGGTCCGGATTGCTTCACCGAAAGGCTCGCAATGACGTCAGGGACCGCATGTTCATAGAAAGCGAGAAGAAGTACCGACGAAAAACCCCCATCCGCCATATCATTCAAGCAGCATAAAAATAATCGCTGCAGGACAGACAACCGGAGGAAATGATAAATGGCTTCTGATACGACATCGTCATCGGCAAGCAAGCCTTTCTGGCATGGCTTGTTCTTTCAAGTCGTCGTTGCCACCTGCATCGGCATCATGCTTGGTCTTTTCTACCCCCATTTCGCCGAAAGCCTGAAACCATTGGGCGACGGGTTCATCCGCCTCATCAAGATGGTCTTCGCTCCCGTCATCGCGCTGACCGTCATCCTCGGCGTCGCGCGCATGGAAAGCATGAAGGATCTGGGCCAGGTCGGTGTCGTTTCCCTGGTCTATTTCGAAGTGGTCTCCACCTTCGCCCTGATCCTCGGACTGGCCACCGTCCATCTGCTGCAGCCGGGCGCCGGCATGAACATCGACCCGGCCACGCTCGACACCAAGGCGCTGGCCTCCTTCACCGCGGCCAAATCGCTCACCTTCGAGGATTTCGTCCTCAATATCATCCCGACCAGCGTCATCGATTCCTTCGCCAAGAACGACGTCCTGCAGATCATCTTCTTTTCCATCCTGCTGGGCGTCGCCTTGTCGGCGCTCGGCAAGCGGGCCAAACCGCTGGTCGAGACCCTGGAATCCCTGACCGAGTCGGTCTTCTACATCGTCCGCCTGATCATGCGCCTGGCGCCGATCGGCACCCTGGGCGCCATCGCCTTCACCGTCGGGAAATACGGCTCGGGGTCGATCCTGTCGATGGGCAAGGTGATGGGGGCGATGTATCTGACCGCCATCCTGTTCATCGCCATCGTGCTGAACATCATCGCCAGGGTCAGCAAATTCAGCCTGTGGAAGCTGATGAAATACATCAAGGACGAACTGGTCACCGTCTTCGCCACCGGTTCTTCGGAATCGGTGCTGCCGCAGATCATGGAGAAGCTGGTCAAGCTCGGCGTCCCGCGCACGGTGGTCGGCATCACCATTCCGGCCGGCCTGACCTTCAATCCCGACGGCCAATGCATCTATTACACGCTGGCCGCCATCTTCATCGCCCAGGCCACCAACACGCCGCTCACCGTCACCGACCAATTGATCGTTCTGGGCGTGCTGATGGTCGCCTCGAAAGGATCGGCCGGCGTCACCGGCTCAGGCTTCATCACCCTGGCCGCCGTGCTGGCCTCCATCGGCAAGATTCCGGTGGCCGGCATGGTCCTGCTGCTGGGCGTCGATCCCTTCATGTCGCGAGCCCGCGGCTTCACCAACACCCTGGGCAATACCGTCGCCGCCATGGCCATCGCCCGCTGGGTCGGGGCCGCCGACATGACCGTCGTCAATGCGAATCTGGATATCGGACCCGAAAGCGAAACGGCCCCCTCGGCCGCCGAATGAGCCGCCACATCATCAGGAGACTCTGACATGCGTCATTACGCGATCGCCGCCATTCCCGCCGACGGCATCGGCCGGGAAGTCGTCGCGGCCGGCCTCGAGGTTCTGGAGGTTCTGGCCAAACGCGACGGCGGCTTCCGCCTCGACGTCGAAAATTTCGACTGGGGGTCGGACTATTACAAGAAGCACGGCGTCATGATGCCGGCCGACGGGCGCGAGACCCTGAAGGCCTTCGACGCCATCTATTTCGGCGCGGTGGGGGCGCCCGACGTGCCGGATCACGTCACACTCTGGGGCCTGCGCCTGTCGATCTGCCAGCCGTTCGACCAATATGCCAATGTCCGCCCGACCCGCATCCTGCCCGGCATCCGCAGTCCGCTCCGCGATGTCGGTCCCCGCGATCTCGACTGGGTGATCGTCCGCGAAAACTCCGAAGGCGAATATGCCGGCCAGGGCGGCCGGTCGCATCGCGGCTTTCCGGAAGAGGTCGCCACCGAGGTGGCGATCTTCACCCGGGCCGGCGTCACCCGCATCATGCGCTTCGCCTTTCAGCTCGCGCGGTCGCGGCCGCGCAAGCTGCTGACCGTGGTGACCAAATCCAACGCCCAGCGCCATGGCATGGTGATGTGGGACGAAATCGCCGCCGAGGTGGCGACCGAATTCCCCGACGTCGCCTGGGACAAGATGCTGGTCGACGCGATGACCATGCGCATGACCCTGAAACCGGCGACGCTCGACACCATCGTGGCGACCAATCTGCATGCCGACATCCTGTCCGATCTGGCGGCGGCCCTGGCCGGCTCGCTGGGCATCGCCCCCACCGCCAATCTCAATCCGGAACGCCGGTTCCCCTCGATGTTCGAACCGATCCACGGATCGGCCTTCGACATCGCCGGCCAGGGCATCGCCAATCCGATCGGCACCTTCTGGAGCGCCTGCATGATGCTCGACCATCTGGGCGAACCGGCGGCCGGCGCCCGCCTGATGCGCGCCATCGAACGGGTGACCGCCGACCCCGCCCTGCATACCCCCGACCTCGGCGGCCAGGCCACCACCCGCATGGTGACCGACGCCGTCATCGCCGCCATCCTGGCCGACAACGAATGACCGGCGGCAAAAACACCCTTCGCCCCGCTTGGGTTATCGGATTCACGCATTTCGACGTGTTCGCAGCGGTCATGCCGTCATTGCGAGTTCCGCACCGGCCAAGGTCGACCCGGCCTGGATGAAAAGGAAGAGTGGCACCGGCGCTTTTCTTCTTAGCCGAAGGCGAAGCAGTCCGGCCCTTCCGGCAGACTGGATCGCTTCGTCGCCCGCGCGCCTCGCGACGACGCTCAATATATTGATAAAACTATGAAAACAAAAATATGTGAACATCGGGAGAAGACGACCATGGGACCGAAGATCAGCCGTAAACAGTTTCTGCACAGTCTGTCCGTCCTGGGTGCGGCAACCGCCTTGTCCGGCTTTGCCGACCGGGCCGGCGCCGTCCCGGTCGCCGCTCCGCAACTCGCCCAAGCGCCCGCCGCAAATCCGGCGCCGCCCCCGGCGGTGACGGCGGAAGCGGCGGATTTCGTCGTGGGAACCGGCTGGTCCGAGCTGCCGGAAGAGCTGGTCGCGCTGGGCAAGAAGCATATCCTCGACGCCATCGGCCTGGCCCTGGCCGGTGAACG
>JAATGN010000022.1 GCA_015654615.1 Rhodospirillales bacterium | reverse complement strand
GATATCCGTCATTGCGAGTTTCGACCGGCCAGCGGCCGACCCGCCCTGAATGAAAAGGAAAAGTGGCACCGGCGTCCCTGCCGCTGTCCGCCGCTGGCGCGGCGGAGTCTTTTCCACCGGCAGGGACGCCGGTGCCACTCACGCTTTTCTCTTTAGCCGCAAGCGAAGCAATCCAGCAACCGGCTTCTGGATTGCTTCGCTTGCGCTCGCAATGACGATGGAGAACGAAGGCCGAAGCAGCGAACTTACTGCATGACGATCTTCGGAGCCTTCTTGCTGCTTTGCAGCAGTTGCACCTTATCCCAGACCTTGGCGGCGATCGCCTTGTAGGCCGCGGCGTGTGGGCTTTCCGGCTGGCTGACGACGATCGGCCGGCCATCGTCCGAGGTGGTGCGGATGACGATGTCGAGGGGCAACTCGCCGAGGAAGTCGGTCGACAGCCGGACCGCTTCGAACTTGGCGCCGCCATGGCCGAAGATATGGGCTTCGTGGCCGCAGTTCGGGCAACTGTAGTAGCTCATGTTTTCGATGATGCCCAGCACTGGAACATTGACCTGGCGGAACATGTTGAGGCCCTTGCGGGCGTCCAGCAGGGCGATGTCCTGCGGCGTCGAGACGATCACCGCGCCGGTCAGCGGCACCCGCTGGGTCATGGTCAACTGGGTGTCGCCGGTGCCGGGCGGCATGTCGACGACGAGGACGTCGAGCTCGCCCCAGTTCACCTGGCGCATCATCTGTTCCAGGGCTCCCATGACCATCGGGCCGCGCCACACCACCGGCGAATCCTCGGGGACCAGGAAGCCGATGGACATCACCTTCAGGCCATAGGCCTCGATGGGTTCCATGTTCTGTCCGTCGATGGAGACCGGCTGGGCGCCGGAAACGCCCAGCATGCGCGGCTGGGACGGGCCGAAAATATCGGCATCGAACATGCCGACCGACAGTCCCAGGCTTTTCAGGGCGAGCGCCAGATTGACCGCCGTCGTCGATTTGCCGACGCCGCCCTTGCCGGAGGCCACGGCGATGATGGTTTTCACCCCGGGCATCAGGGGCGCTTCCTCGCCGTGCCCGTGCCCGTGCCCGTGTTCATGCCCCTGGCCGTGTCCGTGCTCATGACCGTGCTCGTGCCCATGCCCGGCATGGGCGTTCCGTTCGGCGGTCAGGACGGCCGATACCGTCAAGACGCCGGGCAGGGCGTCGACGGCTTTTTCGGCGGCCTTGCGCAGCGGTTCCAGATGCGGTCCGCGCTCGGCGTCGACTTCGATGGCAAAAGCGACATGGCCGCCCTTGAGGGTCAGGCCGGACACCATGCCGAGGCTGACGATGTCCTTTTTTCGGTCGGGATCGGCGACGCCGGCCAATGCCCTCAGGACGTCTTTTTCGGTTACCTCGGCCATTCTGGAACTCTCCACATTGCTTTATCGAAGTGCGATGTCGGCGGCGGCCCGCATTGCGCGTCCGGGCAGACTGTCATATAAGGCGCAGTACCTCCGTTGCAAAGCTGAATAAGCACCGGATCCGGGTCATTGCAACACCGATCCGGGGAATGCTGAAATCGGGAAAGGGAATTTGACCATGCCGTGGAACACGCAAGGTGGTGGCGGTGGAGGACCCTGGGGGGGAGGGCAGGGACCTTGGGGCCGCGGCTCCGGTGGTGGCGGAACGCCGCCCGATCTCGAGGAATTGCTGCGCAAGAGCCAGGAGCGTTTCCGGCAGGTCATGCCCGGCGGTTTCGGCGGCGGACGCGGCATCGCGCTGGTGGCGCTGGTGGCGGTGGCCCTGTGGGGGGCGACCGGCTTCTACAAGGTCAATCCCGACGAGGTCGGCGTCGTCCTGCGCTTCGGCCGGTTCGTCGGCCTGACCCAGCCCGGCCTCAATTATCATCTGCCCAGTCCGATCGAAAGCGTGATCACCCCGGCGGTGACGCGAATCAATCGGGTCGAATTGGGGTATCGTTCGGCCGGCGGCGAAAATCGCCGCGTCTCTTCCGCCGGCGACATCGCCGAGGAAAGCCTGATGCTGACCGGCGACGAAAACATCATCGACGTCAATTTTTCGGTGTTCTGGAAAATCGGCGACCAGCTCAACGATCCCGAAAAATACCTGTTCAATATCCGCGATCCGGAAGGCACGGTGAAGGTCGTCGCCGAATCGGCGATCCGCGAGATCATCGGCCAGCTGCCGATCCGCGCCCCCCTGTTCGAAAACCGCCAATCCATCGGCGATCGGACCAAGGTCCGCATGCAGGAACTGCTGGATTCCTACGGGGCCGGCATCAAGGTCACCCAGGTGCAGTTGCTGAAGGCCGATCCGCCGCATGAGGTGATCGACGCCTTCAACGACGTGCAGCGCGCCAAGGCCGACCAGGAACGCCTGCGCAACGAGGCGGAAGCCTATCGCAACGACATCATCCCAAGGGCCCGCGGCGATTCCGAACGCATCAACCAGGATGCCCAGGCCTATCGCGAGCAGGTGGTCGATCTGGCCCAGGGCGAGGCGAAGCGCTTCACCTCGGTCTATCTCGCCTACAAGAATGCGCCGGACGTCACGGCGCGCCGGCTCTATATCGACGCGGTCGAGGACGTGCTGAAGGGCGCCACGAAGATCGTGGTCGATCCGCAGGCCAAGAGCGTCGTTCCCTATCTGCCCTTGCCGGAACTGGGCAAAAGCAAGCCGCTCGCCGCCCCGACCCCGCCCGCCAACCAGGGAGCAAGCCGATGAACCGCACCGCTCTCGGTATTTCCGGCATCATTCTCCTGGTGCTGCTGATCGTCGCGTCCTCCTCGCTGTTCATCGTCCATCAGGCCGAGCAGGCATTGGTCCTGCGTTTCGGCGCGGTGGCCGATCCGGACAATCCCATCAAGGGGCCCGGCCTGCACGTCAAGAAACCCTTCATCGAAGACGTCGTGCGCTACGACGCGCGCCTGCTCGACGTCGATCCGCCGGCCGAGCAGGTGATCCTGTCCGATCAAAAGCGCATCGTGGTCGATACCTATGCCCGTTTCCGCATCAGCAATCCCTTGCTGTTCTATCAGGCGGTGCGGACGGAAGACGGCGCCCGGGCCAGGATTCGCGAAATCGTCAACAATTCGCTGCGCCAGGTGCTGGGCAACGTCAGCCTGCCCAGCGTGCTGTCGGCGGAGCGCGAGCAGATCATGCATGAGATCCAGCAGCAGGTCAGCGAAACGTGCAAATCGCTGGGTGTCGTCGTCGTCGATGTGCGCATCCGGCGGGCCGATCTGCCGCCCGAGACCAGCCAGGCGATCTACCGCCGGATGGAGTCGGAACGCCAGCGCGAGGCCGCCGAGGCCCGGGCGCAAGGTTATGAGCGGGCCCAGCAGATCAGGGCCTCGGCCGACCGCGAACGCACCATCCTTCTGGCCGAGGCGCAGCGCCAGGCCCAGATCCTGCGGGGACAAGGCGACGCCGAAGCCAACAAGGCCTATGCCGAGGCCTTTTCCGCCGATCCCGGATTCTTCGCCTTCTACCGCTCGCTGACGGCCTATCGCCAGGCGCTGGGCGACGGCAACACCACCTATCTGCTGACGCCGGATTCGGATTTCTTCAAATTTTTCCATAACGCGCCTGGCCCCGTTAAGCCATGACCGGAAAGGATGGGCTCGGCCGCCATGGCCGAGCCCCCGACGAATGAAAGACTTCCTGACAGCCGTTGCCTTGGCGCTGACTTTCGAGGGCGTGCTCTATGCCTTGTTTCCCAATGGCATGAAACGCATGTTGGCCATGATGCTGACCCGCCCCGACCACTCCCTGCGGTGGGCCGGCCTGATCGCCGCCATCGCCGGCGTGGCCCTGGTGGCCTTGATTCGCCGGGGTGGCATCGCTTGATTGGCTGTCGAGAAAACCTAAATTACATAAGCTTTTACGCCGTCCGTCCCCTGAAGGAGTCAATTCGGTGATCATCAGACGACCCGCTCGCGCCCAGGTTCGCGCCGCCAGCCGCCCATCCTTGCTTCCCCTGCAATGGCTGCTGGCCGGGTTGGTCGCCGTTGCCGTGATGGCGATGGCCTTGACGGCCCGCGCCGCCCCGGCGCCGGACAGCTTCGCCGACCTGGCCGAACGGCTGTTGCCGTCGGTGGTGAACATCTCGACGACGCAGACCCTGAAGAATCCCGACAAGGGGCTCGACATGCCCCAATTCCCGCCGGGCTCGCCCTTCGAGGATTTCTTCAAGAACTTCATGGACAAGCATGGTGGGAACACCCCCGACGCCGTGCCGCGGCGGGCCACGGCCCTGGGGTCGGGATTCATCATCGATCCGTCCGGTCTCCTGGTCACCAACAACCATGTGATCGCCGACGCCGACGAGATCACCGCCATTCTTCAGGACGGCCAGGCCTACAAGGCCGAGATCGTCGGCCGCGACACCAAGGCCGACCTGGCGCTGTTGCGGATCAAGGCGCCGCATAAGCTGCCGGCCATCGCTTTCGGCAATTCCGACGAAATGCGGGTGGGCGATTGGGTGATGGCCATCGGCAATCCCTTCGGCATGGCCGGGTCGGTCACCGCCGGCATCATTTCGGCGCGGGCCCGCGACATCAACGCCGGCCCCTACGATGATTTCCTGCAAACCGACGCCGCCATCAACAAGGGCAATTCCGGCGGCCCGCTGCTCAATCTCAAGGGCGAGGTGATCGGCATCAACACCGCCATCTTCTCGCCGTCGGGCGGCTCCATCGGCATCGGCTTCGCCATTCCGGCCAATCTCGCCAAGCCGGTGATCGACGACTTGCAGAAATACGGCAAGGCGCGGCGCGGCTGGCTGGGGGTGCGCATCCAGTCGGTGACCGACGAGATCGCCGAAAGCCTGGGATTGAAGGAACAGCGCGGCGCCCTGGTCGCCGACGTCAGCCCCGGCGGTCCGGCCGCCAAGGCCGGCATCAGGAAGGGCGACGTGATCGCCAGTTTCGACGGCAAGGACGTCAGCGAAATGCATCGTCTGCCGCGGATCGTCGCTGAAACGCCGATCAACAAGGACGTCGAGGTCGTGCTGTGGCGCGACGGCAAGAAGCTGTCGATCCATGCGGTGGTCGGGGAACTGACCGACACCGACGAGACCGAGCAGGCCAAGGCCGCCGAAAAGCCGGCTCCGAAGCAGGACGCCGGCCAGACCGCCGTCGCCACGCTGGGGCTGTCGGTGGCGCCCCTCTCGCCGGCCCTTCGCGAACGCTACGATCTCGGCAATGACGCCAAGGGCGTCGTGGTGACCGAGGTGAAACCGTCCGGAGCGGCGGCCGAAAAGGGGATGCGGGCCGGTGACGTGATCGTCGAGGTGTCGCAAGAGCCGGTCAAGTCGCCGGCCGATCTCGCCGCCAAAATCGACGCGGCGCGCAAGGCCGGCCGCAAATCGGTGCTGCTGCTGGTTCAAAGCGAGGCCGGCGTGCATTTCGTGCCGCTTCGCGTCGACGCGCCGGCTTCGAAGAAGGACAGCGATCAGTAAGGGGCTTTTCTCGACGTCATTGCGAGCCCTTCGGCGAAGCAATCCAGAAATACCGGTCGGTCTGGATTGCTTCGCCTCTCGGCTCGCAATGACGTTTGAGGGAAGAATGTCTCCCCGCCCTATCCGGCGAATTCGTCTTCGCGATAGCCCTGGACGAACAGGAGGGCGGTCAGGTCGTTGTGATCGATGCGGGTCCGCGCCTGCGCGGCGACCGCCGGTTTGGCGTGAAAGGCGACGCCGAGGCCGGCCGCCTCGATCATCTCGAGATCATTGGCCCCATCGCCGACCGCCAGGCAAAGCGAGAGCGGCAAATGCCGTTCGGCGGCGATGGTGGTGAGGCTGCGGTATTTGCCGCCACGGTCGAGGATCGGTTCGATGATTTGTCCGCTCAGACGGCCGTCGATGATTTCGATGTCGTTGCCGATATCGCGGTCGAAGCCGCAACGGTCCCGGACCCGTCCGGTAAAGAAGCGAAACCCGCCGGAGACCAGAACGGTGAAGGCGCCCTCGGCCTTCATGGTGGCGACCAGCGTGGAGCCGCCCGGCATCAGGCGGATGCGCCGGAAGGTTTCTTCGAGGCAGGTTTCCGGCAGTCCGGCCAGGCGGCCCACCCGTTCCCGGAAAGCATCGGCGAAGTCGATCTCCCCGTTCATCGCACGGGCCGTGATGGCGGCGATCTCATCCTTCAATCCGGCAAAATCGGCCAATTCGTCCAAGGTCTCGCCGATCACCACGGTGCTGTCCATGTCGGCCAGCAGCAGCATCTTGCGGCGCTGTCCGGCCGATTGGGCGACGACGTCGACGGGGCGAGCGGACAGCAATTGGCGCGCCGCCGCCTCGGCCTGGTCGGGCGCCAGCAGGGCGAAGGGCAGGTCGACGGCCCGCCCTTGGGCCAGCCATTGCGGCGACAGCGTATCGGCCCCCAGATCGGCCAAGGCGGCGCGGAGCCGCGCCGTCGTGTCGTCGTCGAGCCCGCCGTCGGCGGCGATCAGGGTAAGCATGTGATCCATGGATTAAGTCTTCTAAAGTGTCGACGGGGGCGCTGGCAAGTTACGGTTAAAAAGAGGGTGATCCGCAGATGGACGCAGATGGGCGCGGATACAAGATTGCGCGACGGACGGTCGACCCCGCCCCAACCGCCGCGCGGCGTCGGTTCCCGTCGTTTTTACCCGCGTCCCCCTGCGACATCTGCGGATCCCTTCAGTAAAGATCTTGGCGTGGAAGCACGGTTGGACTAAGAGACAAGACCCGTCTCAGCCGAATGGAAGCCTGCCGCCATGTCCGTGCCGTTGCTCCGCCCTTTCCCCGGTCTTCGCCCCGCGGCCGATCGCGCCGCCGAAGTGGCCGCGCCGCCCTATGACGTCCTGACCAGCGACGAGGCCCGTCTTCTGGCCGAGGGCAAGACCTGGAGTTTCCTGCATATCTCCAAGCCGGAGATCGACCTGCCGGCCGACACGGATGTCCATTCCGCCGCCGTCTACGCCAAGGCCGCCGAAAATCTGGGGCGGATGATCGCCGAAGGGGTGCTGCGGCGCGATGCGGCGCCCTGCTTCTATGTCTATCGCCTGGAAATGGGCGGCCACGTGCAGACCGGCATCGTCGGCGGCGGATCGGTGGCGGCTTACGACGTCAACCGGATCCGCAAGCACGAATTCACCCGTCCCGACAAGGAGGACGACCGGGTCCGCCAGATCGACGCCTGCAATGCCCAGACCGGTCCGGTTTTGCTGGCGCATCGCAACAGCCCGGCGCTGGCCGCGGTGGTCGCCCGGACGGTGGCCGGCGCTCCGGCCTATCGGGTGGCGGCGGTCGACGGCAATATCCACAGCCTGTGGGTGATCGACGCTCCGGCCGACATCGAGGCCGTGGCCGCCGCCTTCGAGGCCATGCCGGCCGTCTATATCGCCGACGGTCATCATCGGTCGGCCGCCGCCTCCCGCGTCGCCGCCGCCCGCCGCGCGGCCGGGGAAAATACCGCGGCGCCCAGCCAGTCGTTCCTGGTGGTCAGCTTCCCGATCGATGAGATGAAGATCTTCGACTACAACCGGGTGGTCCGCGATCTGAACGGTCTTTCGCCCGACGAATTCCTCGCCGCCCTGGCCGGCGAATTCACGCTCGAAGCGGTCGGCGGCCAGGCCCGGCCGGACGAACCCCGGACCATCGGTCTTTATCTGCCCGGCCAATGGTACCGCCTGACATTGAAGAACCCGGTGCCGGCCGATCCGGTGGCCCGTCTCGACGTCAGCCTGCTGACCGACCGCCTGCTGGCGCCGATCCTGGGCATCGCCGATCTGCGCAAGGACAAGCGCGTCGATTTCGTCGGCGGCAAGCGGGGCCTGGGCGAATTGGAAAAGCGGGTCGATTCCGGCGAGATGGCAGCGGCTTTCGCCCTGTTCGCCACCCGCATGGAGGATCTGATCGCCGTGGCCGACGCCGGCCAGGTGATGCCGCCCAAATCCACCTGGTTCGAACCCAAACTGGCCGACGGCCTGGTCTCCTATCCGCTGGACTGGCGCTAGAGTCGATCGGTCGTTCCTGGAAGGCAAATGCAACACGGATGGCACGGACGGCCACGGATGGACATGGGATTTGCGCCGCGGGCATTCCTCGCTTCGTCCGGCAGGATGTGGCCGATAAACAATAGGAATGCCTGCGGCGCTTCTCCTTATCCGCGTTCGTCCATGGCCGTCCGTGTCCATCCGTGTTGCTATGGTATCGCGCTGGTTTCCATGAAATCGGGGCCGGTGACGCGGTTTTTTGCCGGCGCCGGCACGATCGAATGAACACGGTGGTCATCGTCGCCGGGCCGACCGCTTCGGGGAAGTCGGGCCTGGCCCTGAAGATCGCCGAAGCCGTCGACGGCATCGTCGTCAACGCCGATTCCATGCAGGTCTATGACGGCTTGCGCATTCTGACCGCCAGGCCGTCGCCCGAAGACGAACGCCGGGTGCCGCATCGCCTCTACGGGATTCTTCCGCCTTCGGAACTCTGCTCGGCCGGACGCTGGTGCGCCTTGGCGGCGGCCGCCTGCGAGGAGGCGTGGCGGGACGGCAAGGTTCCGGTCGTCGTCGGCGGCACCGGGCTCTATCTCAGGGCCCTGATGGAGGGGCTGTCGCCGATTCCCGAGGTGCCCGACGATATTCGGAGCGATACGCGGGCCCGTTTCGCGGCGATGGGCAATGCGGGTTTCCATGCGGGGCTGGCCGAACTCGATCCGACGATGGCGGCCCGTCTGCATCCGTCCAACAGCCAGCGCCTGATGCGGGCCTGGGAGGTGCTGGCCGCCACCGGCCGCTCCCTGGCCGACTGGCAGGCCGAACCTCCGGTGGCGCCGCTGGCGGCGCGGTTCTTCACCATCGCCCTGCTGCCGCCGCGCGAGCGTCTTTACGCGCGGTGCGACGCGCGTTTCGCCGCGATGATCGGTCAAGGAGCCTTGGCGGAGGTGGGCGCCCTGCTCGACCGCGGCCTCGATCCGGCCCTGCCGGTTCTGCGGGCCCTGGGCGTGGGCGAACTGGCCGCCCATCTGCGGGGCGAGACGTCGCTGGCGGCGGCGGTGACGGCGGCGCAGCAGGCGACGCGGCGTTATGCCAAGCGTCAAATGACCTGGTTCCGGCATCAGTTGCTTGCCGATCGCGGCGTCGATGCGCAACTTTCGGAAAGTTTGGAAGATGAAATCTTGTCAATTATTCGTCAGTTTCTGTTGACCGAGGCCGAATGAGAGGCTAGCTTGCCCTTTTTGCGAGCCGCACTGCGGCAAAAGCCTGTGGCGAAAGGGCCGGATCATGAGTACGGAGACGATGTCGGGAGCGGAATTAGTCCTCAAAGCCCTGGTCGACCAGGGCGTTGAGGTTATTTTCGGATATCCCGGCGGCGCCGTGCTTCCGCTCTATGACGAGCTTTTCAAGCAAAACCGGCTTCGCCATATTCTGGTGCGCCACGAGCAGGCCGCGGTGCATGCCGCCGAAGGTTATGCGCGGTCCACCGGCAAGGTGGGGGTCGTCCTGGTCACCTCGGGACCGGGGGCGACCAATGCGGTGACCGGGCTGCTCGACGCCCTGTGCGATTCCGTGCCGGTGGTCTGTCTCACCGGGCAGGTGCCGACCCATCTGATCGGCAACGACGCCTTCCAGGAAGCCGACACCACCGGCATCACGCGGCCCTGCACCAAGCACAATTATCTGGTCAAGGACGTCAATCAGGTCGCCCGCGTCGTGCATGAGGCCTTCTATGTGGCGCGGACCGGCCGGCCCGGCCCGGTGGTGGTCGATCTGCCCAAGGACATCCTGGTCGGCAAGGGCAGCTATGTCGGTCCGGCCAAGGTCAAGCACAAGACCTACAAGCCGCAGATCAAGGGGGATCTCAAGGCCATCGAGGACGCGGTGGCGCTGATGGCCGAGGCCCGGCGGCCGGTCTTCTATGTCGGCGGCGGCGTGGTCAATTCGGGCCCGGCGGCCAGCCAACTGCTGACCCAATTGGTGCGGATGACCGGTTTTCCCTGCACCCAGACGCTGATGGGCCTGGGCGGTTTCCCGGGGTCGGATCCGCTGTCGCTCGGCATGCTGGGCATGCATGGCACCTTCGAGGCCAACATGGCCATGCACGGCTGCGACGTGATGATCTGCGTCGGGGCGCGCTTCGACGACCGGGTGACCGGCCGCCTGAATGCCTTCGCGCCGTCCGCCAAGAAGATCCACATCGACATCGACCCCTCCTCGATCAACAAGAATGTCGTGGTCGATATCCCGATCATCGGCGACGTCGCTCATGTCCTCGAAGACCTGATCAAGGTCTGGAAGGCCAGGCAGACCCACGTCGACGCGACGTCCCTGAAGGCCTGGTGGGTGCAGATCGACCGGTGGCGGGCCAAGGATTGCCTGCACTTCGTGCAGAACGGCAAGGTGATCAAGCCGCAATACGCCATCCAGCGTCTTTATGAGATGACCCGCGAGCGCGACACCTATATCACCACCGAAGTCGGCCAGCATCAGATGTGGGCCGCGCAGTTCTACAAATTCGAGACGCCCGGCCGGTGGATGACGTCGGGCGGGCTCGGCACCATGGGCTACGGCCTGCCGTCGGCGATGGGCGTGCAGATCGCCCATCCGGAAGCGCTGGTCATCGACATCGCCGGCGAAGCCTCGATCCAGATGAACATCCAGGAGATGGCCACGCTGGCGCAATATCGCCTGCCGGTGAAGGTGTTCATCCTCAACAACCAGTACATGGGCATGGTCCGCCAGTGGCAGGAATTGCTGCACGGCGGGCGCTATTCCGAAAGCTATTCGGGCTCGCTGCCCGATTTCGTCAAGCTGGCCGATGCTTTCGGGGCGGTCGGCCTCAGGGCCGAGACGGTGAGCGATCTGGACGGCGTGATCGAGAGGATGATCGCGGTCGACGGGCCGGTCATCGTCGATTGCTGCGTCGATCCGGCGGAAAATTGCTTCCCGATGATTCCCTCGGGGGCGGCCCACAATGAAATGCTGCTCGGCCCGAAAGACGAAGCGGAGAGCGCCGTTTCCGAAGACGGCATGATCCTGGTCTGACGGGGGAGAGAGGGGATGATTTTGCAAAAGCAGGAAATCCGTCGCCATACCGTCGCCATCCTGGTCGACAACGAGGCCGGCGTTCTGGCCCGGGTCATCGGACTGTTTTCGGGACGCGGCTACAATATCGAAAGCCTGACGGTGGCCGAGGTCGATCCGCGCGAGCAATTGTCGCGCATCACCATCGTCACCTCGGGAACCCTGATGGTGATCGAACAGATCAAGGCGCAGCTGCGCCGCCTGGTTCCGGTCCACAAGGTTTCCGATCTGACCATGGACGGACCGTCGGTATCGCGTGAACTGGCCCTGGTCAAGGTGGCGGGAACCGGCGACAAACGGGTCGAATCCCTGCGGATCGCCGATATCTTCCGGGCTCGCGCGGTGGATTCCACCAATGACTCCTTCGTCTTCGAAATCGTTGGTGCGACCGACAAACTCGACGCCTTCATCCATCTGATGGAGCCGCTCGGGCTGGTCGATGTCTCGCGGACCGGCGTCGTCGCCATTGCGCGGGGCCCCAATCCGATTTAACAGTTGCTTTTTGCGCCGCTGCTCCGAGAATCGCAGCATCGGCGCCAATTTCACCACAGAGACACGGGAGAGCACGGAGAAGAGCTTCTTTTTCGTCTCTGTGCTCTCCCTCGTCTCTGTGGTTGATTTCAGCGTTCCGCTTGGCTCGGTGTCCCCATACCTGAATCAGCGGTTGGACCAAACGAAAGGAAAGACCATGCGCGTTTATTACGATCGGGATGCCGACGTCAATCTGATCAAATCGAAGAAGGTCGCCGTCATCGGCTATGGCAGCCAGGGCCACGCCCATGTGCTCAATCTTCGCGATTCGGGCGTCAAGGACGTCGCCGTGGCGTTGCGTCCCGGTTCGGCGACGATCAAGAAGGCCGAAGGCGAAGGCCTGAAGGTGCTGACCCCGGCCGAAGCCGCCAAATGGGCCGACATCGTGATGATCCTGACGCCGGACGAGCTGCAGGGCGATCTCTATCTCAATGAACTGAAGGACAATTTGAAGCAGGGTGCGGCCTTGGCTTTCGCCCACGGCCTCAACATCCATTTCAAGCTGATCGAGCCGCGTCCCGATCTCGACGTCTTCATGATCGCGCCGAAGGGCCCCGGCCACACCGTGCGCGGCGAATATCTGAAGGGCGGCGGCGTGCCCTGTCTGGTCGCCGTGGCGCAGAACGCGTCGGGCAATGGCCTGGAACTGGCGCTGTCCTATGCCTCGGCGATCGGCGGCGGCCGCTCGGGCATCATCGAGACGACCTTCCGCGAGGAATGCGAGACCGATCTGTTCGGCGAACAGGTGGTCTTGTGCGGCGGTTTGACCAAGCTGATCCAGGGCGGCTTCGAAACCCTGGTCGAAGCCGGTTACGCCCCGGAAATGGCCTATTTCGAATGTCTGCATGAGGTGAAGCTGATCGTCGACCTGATCTATGAGGGCGGCATCGCCAACATGCGCTATTCGATCTCCAACACGGCCGAATACGGCGATTACGTCTCCGGTCCGCGCATCGTCACCGACGAGACCAAGGCCGAGATGAAGAAGGTCCTGGCCGACATCCAGTCGGGCCGTTTCGTCCGCGATTGGATGCTGGAATGCAAGGCCGGCCAGCCGTCCTTCAAGGCGACCCGCCGCAACGAGGGCGAGCATCCGATCGAGGCGGTCGGCGAAAAGCTGCGCGGCATGATGCCGTGGATCGCCAAGAACAAGCTGGTCGACAAGGCCCGTAACTAAAGTCCGTCCAATAAAAAACGTCATTGCGAGCCGAAGGCGAAGCAATCCAGCACGACGGCAGCTTCTGGATTGCTTCGCTTGACGCTAGACAGAAAAAAGGATTTACCTCCACCAATAATCCGCAGAAATCTGCCATTTTCATCCAGGGTGGGTCGGCCGCGCGCGGTCGGTGGCGAACTAACAAGAAAACGCCGTCATTGCGAGGAGCGAAGCGACGCGGCAATCCAGAG
>JAATGN010000416.1 GCA_015654615.1 Rhodospirillales bacterium | reverse complement strand
GTCTCGGGGCTGCCGAACATCACGCCGATCTTCATGCGGATCTGGTTGATGAAGATGACCATGCAATTCGAACGCGACACCGTCGCCGTCAATTTGCGCAGCGCCTGGCTCATCAGGCGGGCCTGCAGGCCGACATGGGCATCCCCCATCTCGCCTTCCAATTCGGCGCGCGGAACCAGAGCCGCCACCGAGTCCACCACCAGAACGTCGATGGCGCCGGACCTGACCAGCGTATCGGCGATTTCCAGCGCCTGCTCGCCGGCGTCGGGCTGGGAGATCAGCAGTTCGTCGAGATTGACCCCCAGCTTGCGGGCATACCCCGGGTCGAGGGCATGTTCGGCGTCGACGAAGGCGCAGGTTCCGCCCTTTTTCTGAGCTTCGGCGATGACATGCAGGGCCAGCGTCGTCTTGCCCGAACTCTCCGGACCATAGATTTCGACGATACGTCCGCGCGGCAGCCCCCCGATGCCCAGCCCGACGTCGAGCCCCAGCGAGCCGGTGGAAATCGCCTCGACGTCGACCACGTCATGGCTTCCCATCCGCATGATCGAGCCTTTACCGAAGGCACGCTCGATCTGCGTGAGCGCGGCATCCAAAGCTTTTTGCTTATCCATCGTGTCCTTGTCCACCAGCCGAAGAGCGGTCTGAGTCATGTTGCGGTCCCCAGTTATTTCATACCTCGCAAGGGCGATGCAATCCGCAACACTGTACTTCTTTTGTTCCAATTGACAAGAAAATAAGTTCTCATAATGTTCTTTCATGAAAAATCGGACAGACACCGCCGCGCCGCCCGGGCGTCGGAGGCCCCTGCCCCTACCGCACGTCGCCCATCACGTCCTTGACCTTGCCGGCCAGTTGCTTCAGGGAAAAGGGCTTCGGCAGGAAATGAATGCCGTCTTCGCCGGAAAACTCGCCCAGCGCCACGTCCTCGGCATAACCGGACATCAGGATGACCTGGATCCGGGGGCGTTCCATCCGGACCAGGCGGGCCAGGGTCGCGCCGTCCATCCCGGGCATCACCACGTCGCTGACCAGCACGTCGATGTCGGTCTCGCCCCGCAGCACGTCGAGCGCCGTCTCGCCCGATCTGGCCTCCAGCACGCGATATCCCTTGTTGCGCAGCGCCCGGGCCCCGAACAGCCGGACCGCGTCCTCGTCTTCGACGATCAGGATGGTCCCGGTGCCGGTCAGATCGCCGGTATGCAGGGACGCGTCGGCCTGGGAATGCTTGACGCGGGCGCCGGCTTCGGCTGCGTCCAGACGCGGCAGATAGATGGAAAAGTTCGAACCGTGGCCGGGCTGGCTGTCGACGAAGACGAAACCGTCGGTTTGCCGGACGATGCCATAGACGGTCGACAGCCCGAGGCCGGTTCCCGCCCCCACTTCCTTGGTCGAAAAGAAAGGCTCGAAGATCCGCCCCAGATTGTCCTCGCTGATTCCGGTCCCGGTATCGGCGACCTCGATCAGCACGTAATTTCCCGGCGGCATCACGTCCGCCCCCCTCTGATAGGGACGTTCGACATGGATCGCCTTGGTCACGATGGTCAGCTGGCCGCCCCCGGGCATGGCGTCGCGGGCATTGACCGCCAGATTGATGATGACCTGGTCGAATTGGCCGGGATCGACCCGCACCAATCCCAGGTCGCGGCCGTGGGTGATCGACAGGTCGATGGTCTCGCCCAGCAGGCGGCGCAACAGGTTGGACAGTTCGGCCAGGGCGTCGGTCACGTCGAAAAGCCGCGGCTGCAGGGCCTGGCGACGCGAAAAGGCCAGCAGTTGGCGGACCAGGCTGGCGGCCCGATTGGCGTTCTGCTTGATCTGCATGATATCGGCGAAGGAGGCGTCGCCCGGACCGTGACGCTGCAGCAGCAGGTCGCAAAAACCGATCATCGCGGTCAGCAGGTTGTTGAAGTCGTGCGCCACCCCGCCGGCCAGTTGGCCCATGGCCTGCATCTTCTGGCTTTGCGCGAATTGCAGTTCGAGGTTCTTCTGCTCGGTGGTGTCGATGAAATGCAGCATCAGCCCCGAGACGGCGCCTTCCTCGGCGGCCGGACTGACATAGAGCGTGGCGACCATCTCGCGGTCGCGGCCGGCCAGGCGGACCGGCAGATGCGTCCCGGGACTGGTTCCCATCAGGACGCGGGCCAGTTGCTCGCCGGCCGAGGCGCGGTCCTCGGCGGCAATGAAATCGGCCACCGGAAAACCGACGACGGCCTCCGCCTCCAGGCCGATCATCGCCGTAAAGGCCGGATTGCAATGACTGACCGTGGTATCGGGATCGACCAGGACGATGCCGACCGGCGCGTCGTCGAACAGCCAGTGGAACCGCCGGTCCGAGACCTTCAGCACGCGTTCCCAATGGCGCTCCGGCATCAGGTCGCGCACCACCACCGACCGGGTCAGGGTCTCGCCCCCTTCGTCGAACACGGTGTGCGTCACGAAGGCCTGGAAGACGTCGCCGTTGCGGCCCTTGAGGCGCATCTCGGCGCGATCCTCCTCGGGATTGGGAACGACCCCCAGGATATCGGCCAGGTCCAGGCCGACCAGGCTCTCGGCGGGGCGGCCGATCCATTCGGCCAGGCGGTGGTTGACGAAACGGAAACGGCCCTCGGTATCGGCCGAATAAAACCCGACCGGCAGAAAATCGATGAAGTCGGCCAGCATCTCGTGCTCGCGCCGCAATGTCTCCTCGATGGCGCGGCGGGCCGAGACGTCTTCGGCCGACCACAGCACGCCGCCGCCGGACAGCGGATGAACGGCGACCGCCAGCCATTCCCGCATCCCCTCGGGGCCGGGAAGCGAAATCTCGGCGGCATGCCAGCTGCCATGCCGGGCGGCGGCTTTCAGGCGCTCCAATTCTTCCTCGGCCCGCTCGTCGCCCCGGGCCCGGGCGGCGAGAGGGGCGCAAGGATCGTCATCCGGCCCGAACAGCGCATCGGCCATGGCGTTGCGCAGCAGGACCCGCCCCTCGCGGTCGTAGACCAGTCGGGCCCGGCGATCGGCCCCCATGGCCGCGACGAGACGCTGGGTCCGCCCCGCGTCCCTGATCCGGCCGCGCAGCTTGCCCAATATGCCGAAAATCGCCCCGAGGGCCAGCGCCGCCGCCGCCAGGGGCGCGGCCGGCGGCCACGGGCCCGCCGTGGGGAAGAGGGCGAGGACGGCCAGCAGGCAGACGGCCAGGACGGCAACCCAGGCCAGGGGCATCCGCAACGCCTCAGCGGCGGAGCTTGCCTTTGAGACGCATGACATAACTGATCACCTCGGCCACCGCCTTGTAATGATCGGGCGGAACTTCCCTGTCCAACTCCACTGTCGCATACAAGGCGCGCGCCAGCGGGGGATTTTCGACAATCGGCACATCGTTCTCCTCGGCAAGCTCGCGGATGCGCAAGGCGATCAGATTCTGTCCTTTCGCCACCAGCATCGGAGCGTTCATCGTCTCGCCGTCGTATTTCAGGGCACAGGCGTAATGGGTCGGGTTGGTCACCACCACATCGGCCTTCGGCACCGCCGCCATCATGCGATTGCGGGCCCGGGCCAGGCGCAGACCGCGCAAACGCGACTTGATCAGCGGGTCGCCTTCGCTCTGCTTGTTCTCGTCCTTCACCTCCTGCTTGGTCATCTTCAGCTTCTTGATGTAGGCGTGGCGCTGATAGAACCAGTCGGAGGCGGCGATCACCACCATCACCAGGGCGATGGCGAACATCAGGCGCACCAGCACATGGTGCAGATAGGAGAGGATGGCCACCATCTCCATGGAGGGCAGCAGATCCAGATCCATCACCCGCGGCTTCAGGAGCATGTAGCAAATGGCCCCGACCACGATCAGCTTGGCGACGCTCTTGGTCAGCTCGATCACGGAATTCAGGGAAAAGATGCGGCCGAATCCCTTCAGCGGGCTCAACTTGCCGAGATCCGGCATGAGCTTTTTGGTGGAAATCGTCCAGCCGGTCTGCGACACCGACGCCGTCAGGCCGACGAACAGCAGGAAGGCGAAAGGCATCGCCATGACCAGGCCGATATGGGACAGGAGATCGGTGATCAACGAGACCATTTCCGTGGCGTCGCCGACCCGGATGGCGTGCGGTTCTTCGAGAAACCGCGTCAGATAAATTCGCATCCGATCCATGGTGATGGGCGCGATCAGCCAGACGAACACGGTGATGGCCACCAGCATGGCCGCCGTCTTCACCTCTTGCGATTGGCTGATATCGCCTTCTTCACGCGCCGTCGACAGGCGCTTGCCGGTTGGTTGTTCGGATTTGCCGTCGTCGTCGCCAGCCATCGCTTACCCCGGAATCACATAGGCCGACAGGCCATCGGTGAAATAACGGAGAAACCAGACCATGATGGGCGGCAAACAGAAAGCCAAAATGGCCAGCCCGCCCAGAATCTGCAGCGGCATGCCGACGAAGAAGACCTGCATCTGCGGGACCAGCCGATTGAGCAACGCCAGGGCGGTGTTGAAGGTCAGCGCAAAAACCAGCGTCGGCGCCGCCAATTGGAAGCCGAGGACCATCCCGTCGGATGCCGCCCGCCACAAGGCCTGCGAAAAGTCGTCGAGCGGCAGCAGTTGTCCGGGAACGAACAGGGTATAGCTGTCGGCCAGGGCCCGGAACATCAGATGATGGCTGTCGGTCACGAAGACCAGGCTGATGGCGATGAGATTGAGGAATCCGGTCAGCAGCTGGCTTTGCTCGGCGCTGACCGGATCCGAGGTGAACATATTGGTCAGCCCCACGGCGAAGCCGATGGAGGTGCCCGCCACATCGATGGGCATGATGAGAATCTGCATCAGGACGCCGAAAAAGAGCCCCACCGTGACTTCTCCGGCGATCAAAAGCGTCATCGCGATCAGGTCGGACGGCATCCTGGGCAAATGTCCGGCCAGGCTGGGTGTCAGCAGAAAGGCGGCGATGACGGCCAGCAACAGGCGGAATCGGGCGGGAACGGTCGTGCTGTTCAGTCCGGGAAACAACATCATGGCGGAGCCGAGACGCGCAAAGATCAGCAGGACGGCGTAGATATTGGTGGCAAGGATCTCGCGCAGCATCCCGTCATCCGCCCGCGATGGCGCGATCCAGGACCAGATGGGTGAAATCGAACAATGTATGCAGGATGAAGGGCAGGAAAATCAGCAGGGTCACGAACACGGCCAGGACCTTCGGCACGAAGGTCAGGGTCATTTCCTGGATTTGCGTAAGCGCCTGGAACAGGGAAACGGCCAGACCGATGACCAGACCGGCAACCAGGGGCGGGGCCGCCACCTTCATCATCACCAGCATGCTGGCGCGGGCCAGTTCGATGAGATCCGCCTCGTTCACCGGAGGTCCTAAATGGACATATGCAGAATTTCATTGTAGGCGGAAATAACCTTGTCTCGAACGGCGATGACGGTCTGCAACGTCAATTCGGCGTTGTTGACCGCCGCGACCACGTCGCGCACGTCGGCCTTGCCGGCCAGCGCCTGCTTCGACATTTCTTCGCTGTTCTTGCTGGCGTCGATGGCCGCCTTGGCGCCGTCGCGCAGAAGGCTGGCGAAATCCGTACCGGGCGCCGCCGTATCCTCTTCGGTAGGCGACGCGCCGCCGGTGACGGACTTGGCCGCGTTGCTGTAAGCGGCGATGGCATCGGTGATCGAGGTTAAAGCCATGGTCTACCTAACGAAAAGCTCGCGCATCCGGCTTTTGGCGAGCCGGCCTCGAGCGGGTTATTTCAGCATATCGACGGTTTTCGCCAACATCGTCTTCGAAACGCTCACCACATTGAGATTGGCCTCGTAGGAACGTTGGGCCTCGCGCATGTCCATCAATTCGATGAGCGGGTTCACGTTGGGCGCCAACACATAACCGCTGCTGTCGGCGGCCGGATGCTTCGGATCGTATTTCTTCTGAAATTCGGACCGGTCGACATCGACCTTCTTGACCTTGACCATATCCGCCCCCGCCGTCTTGTCGAGAACATTTCGGAAGCTGATGGTCTTGCGGCGATAAGGCGTAGCGTCGGGCGTCGTCGGCAGGGAATCGGCATTG
Source organism: Rhodospirillales bacterium (assembly GCA_015654615.1). Classification (GTDB taxonomy): domain Bacteria; phylum Pseudomonadota; class Alphaproteobacteria; order Rhodospirillales; family Magnetospirillaceae; genus Telmatospirillum. Next base: position 2,626 of record JAATGN010000416.1, on the reverse strand, counting down.
GCCAGGTTTTCCGAGACGATCCGCATCCGCTCGGCCTGCGCCTTCATGCCGGAAACGGCGATCAGCGACGACTTGTTCAAATCATCCAAGGTAACGCTCCCTTACGAACCGGTCTTGCCAATCGCGGCCTTCAACATCGAGAGATTCTTGGTGAACAGGTTGATGGCCAGATCATATTTGCCTTTGACGTCGCCGATCTTTTCCATCTGCTCTTCGATCAGCACGGAATTGCCGTTCGGCTTCGATTCCTCGGGACGGCGCTCCTTCTGGGTCTCGAATTTCGCCGGCTCGACCTCGGGCGAGATATGCATCGGATTGGTGGTGGCCGCCCGTACGGCGACATCCTTGTCCAGCAAATTCTTGAAGCTCAGCGGCGCCAGGTCCTTGGCCTGGTAATCGGCCGTGTTGGCATTGGCCACGTTCTCGGACAGAACCTCCTGGCGGCGCGACAGCCAATCCATGGATTTCTGCGCCATGGCGAACAGGGTAAGATTCTCGAACATGAAAGTGGCCCCTCGACCTGCCTACTCGGCGTCTAGTATCGAGCATATCCTGCAGCGTTTAACAATCGGTGAATCACGATCGCCGGAATGGCGATTGTTCGATATGGCCCTTAGGGCCCGTTACAAGTTCAGCGATCGACATTGTCATGACGGGCCTTCAGTCTCAAACGACGCTTCCGCTCCGCTTCACTGGCCCGTGAACCGTACAGGGCTTGAAGGGCCCGATCAATAAAACCGACGCGTTTATCCTGCACCGGGCCCTTACGTCGCACCGAAGCTTTGCACCAGGCTGCCGGCGATCAGATACCAGCCGTCCACCAGGACGAAAAAAATCAGTTTGAACGGCAAGGCGAAGGTGGCCGGCGGCAGCATCATCATGCCCATGCTCATCAGCACGGACGCCACCAGCATGTCGATGATCAGGAAGGGCAGGAAAATCAGGAAGCCGATTTCGAAGGCCCGGCGCAATTCGCTGATCATGAAGGCCGGGATCAGCACCTGCAGCGGCGTGTCCTCGGCCTTCACCTGCGGCGAGGTATGCGACAGATCGAGGAACAGGCGCAGGTCCTGCTCCCGCACCTGGCGCATCATGAAAACATGCAACGGTTTCGCCGCCCGGTCGAACGCCTCCATCTCGTCGATCTTGTTGGCCAGCAGCGGCTGGATCCCCTGGTCGTAGGATTGCTGAAACGTCGGCATCATGATGAAGCCGGTCAGGAACAGGGCCAGGCTCATCATCACCATATTGGGCGGCGCCGTCTGCGTCCCCAGGGCCTGGCGCAGGAAGGAGAGCACGACGACGATGCGGGTGAAGGACGTCACCATCACCAGAATGGCCGGCGCCACCGAAAGCACCGTCATCAGGGCGATCAGCTGTACCAGGCGTCCGGTGGTCGAGCCGCCCTCCCCCAAATCGAGGGAGAACTGTTGAGCGGCGGCCGGAGCGGCGGCGAGCATGACCCCCGCCGTCGCGACCATCCCGACCAGGACCCAGGAATACCGCCGCTTCACCGATCCGCATCCTTTTCTTCGAGGCGGGCGAGGTCGGCCGCGAAATCGGCCGTCCCGCCTCTTTCCACGACGAGATCCGCCGTACCGCCGATCAACAGCAAATGTTCGGAAGAATCCTTGCGCACCAGAACCAGGCGGCGCCGGTTATCGAGAGGCAACACCTCGACGACGGACAGGCGCCGCTGCCGGCGCCCGCGCAGCATGCCCCCGCCGGCGCCGAAGCGCCGCCCCAGCCAGGCCGCCCCGCCGATCAGCACGACCACCGCGCCAAAAGCCAATAAGCTGCGCAGATAGATATCCCAGTCCATCGACGGTCCGTCCCCCCATCCGCCAGTCACCGCTTGCCCGGCGGGTCGCCGTAAGCGTTCTTCGGCGTTCCGCCCGGCGTATCGTCATGGAGGAGCAGGCGCCCTTCCAATTCCCGGGTCAACTGATCAAGCTTGTTGATCAGCGAGCGCATGTCGTCCAGCAAATTCCGCCCTTCCTCCCGCGGCATGGCCTGAACGGACTCGCAGACGGCGCGCACCCGTTCCTCCAGGGCCGACAGGTCGACCAGTTTGCCGCCGGCCAACAGGCGGCGGGCCGTCATCGCCAGGGACGAGACCTTGGCCAATTCCTCACGGGTTTCATCCGCGCTGCTCATGACCCTGCCCCCTGGCCGGGTTGAAACGAGGCCGGAGCCTGCTGATTGACCTCATAGACATAGGCGAGAATTTCGGCGACGGCCATGAAGGCTTCGAGCGGAATCACGCTGTCGACGTCGACGGCGGCAAGGAGTTGCACCAGATCGGCGTCCTCGCGCACTTTGACGCCGCTGGCGAAGGCGCGATCGAGAATGTCCTTCGCCAAGGCGCCGCGGCCGCTGGCGACCACCTTCGGCGCGCCGTCGCCCTGCTCGGGCTTATAAGACAGAGCGACGGCGATGTCTTGCTTCGGCCCCTTTGTCGTCTTGCTCTTGTCCACGGCCTGGATCTTTCGGGTATTGAAAGACAACCATGCCCCGTCCGCCTTTAAGAAAGGCTTAAATCAGTTGATGGCCGACAGGCCGCCCGCCTGCATGCGCTTCTTGTAATTGCTCATGAACGTCTGGAATCCCTCGGCCTCCTTGATTT
>JAATGN010000224.1 GCA_015654615.1 Rhodospirillales bacterium | reverse complement strand
CGCCGTCCTTGCCCATCAGATATTCCACCGCCGGAATCGCCTGCTGGTTCGGCGCGGCCCCGGTGTAGAACACATTGTTCGACGACTCCTCGCCTTCATATTGCACGGGATAGAACAGCAGGCCGTTGTCCTGCTCGAACACCGGCAGCACCGACTTGCGCGACACCGAGGTCCAGCAGCCGAACACCACCGCCACCTTGTCCTTTTCCAGAAGCTCGCGCGCCTTCTCGACGAACAGCGGCCAGTTCGACGCCGGGTCGACCACCACCGCCTCCACCTTCTTGCCCAGCAATCCACCCTTCTTGTTGAGGTCGTCCACCATCATCAGGACCGTGTCCTTCAGCGTCGTCTCGCTGATCGCCATCGTTCCCGAGAGCGAATGAAGGACCCCGATCTTGATGGTGTCATCCGCCGCAAAGACCGCATGGGAGGCGGCGGCCGCGAGGAGCGCGCCCGCACCGGCTATAGCCCGCATGAGTTTCATGGGTGTCGTCCTTGGATGTCATTATTGATGCCGTGGCTACGCAATTAACGGGCCAGCCGGTCGATGCGTCGTGAAAGCGGTGCCGGCAGCCGCGCCTTGGCGGCGGCCATCCGCTCTTGTGCCCCGGGAAAAAGCACATGCCCAATAAATGGGCATGTCCCGTTGCGGTACGCATTATAGGCAATTGACGGAATTTTCTGACTCGATACACTTTCCTTCGAGCAGGCATCTCGCCGCTGCGTCGTCGCGTCGCAGCGGCTGTTCGCAGTCGGGTATCATCAATGTCGGTCCGGCGGCCGGAGGCGCAAATGCTGCATTACTACACCTTCGAATATGGCGTGGTGAGCAAGAACGACGCCTTTCATGTCTATTGCAGCCGGGATCGCATGGTCGGGCTGGTCGTGCGGACTTTGAAGCGGGACGGCGTCTGGGGGGACGGATACAGCCGATTTTTCGTCTGGGACGACGGATTGGGCCGTCAGGAATATGAATCGGAGCGCGCGGCGCGGGCGATCGGCGGTTCGACGGTTCCCGACCGGCGGCGGACCGAGACGACCCGCCGGTCCGCCGCGATGGGGACCGACGATATGCCGCAACCAAAGTGACGCTTCCGGTGTTGAGATCCGACGGGTGAGGCCCGGACTGGCGGACTGCGCCTGAAATCACCATCTGGTGCCCTATGATGCAAGTGGATCTGCGCCGTTCCGCGGCGCTGCTTTCAATGCTGACATGGTTCGGGGCGTGCGGCGCGGCGCGGGCGGCCGATCCCGAAAGCATGAGCTTCCAGGCCTATTGGGGCGGCCTCGACGCCGCCGAGATCGCTTTCGTCGCCGAACAGAAGGACGGCCGTTATCATGGCCATCTGTCCATCCACACCCGCGGCATGACTCACTGGATGACCCGGCTGATGGTCGATTCCGACAGTTGGGGAACGGTGACGGAAAATGGGTTTCGTCCCGACAGCTTCACACAGACCTCCAGTTCGAAAGACAAGACCCGGCGCGTTGACATGCGTTTCGTCGATCAGGGCGAATTGGCCGAAAAGGTGCTGGACGAAGAGTGGCGAAACGATCCCTCGGCGGCCCCGCCGGATCCCGACGACCAGGATCCGCCGGTGCCCGACCAGGCGCGCCACCATGTGCTCGATCCGGTGACGGCGCTGTTCGAGATCGGACGGCGCGGCAAGGCCGGCGAGGACCGCTTCGTTCTGTCGGTCTTCGACGGACGGCGGCGTTACGATCTGGTGGTGGATGCGGTCGGCCCGGGTCACCACGAGATCAACGGGAAAACCTACGATACGCTGGATTTGCGCGCCGTGATGAAGCCGATGTACGGCTTTCGGCCGCGCGGCATGGATTTTTGGGAAAATGCCGGCTTCGACATCTATGTCGGGCGCGATATCGGCCTGCCGGTCAAAATCGCTTCGACCACCTTCGCCGCCGAAACGGTCATCGGCCTGCATGCCATATGCCGCGGCAGCCTGGCCTGCCCGCCGTCGTAAGGGGCCGTCCGGACGTTTCGCCCTGCGTAGAATCCGAGGATGCCCAGCCGTCCGGATGAGGCGTAATCGTTGAGTCCCGTCGGCGACCAGCCATCCGAGGCCTGCCATGAGCTATGTCGATAAACTTCTTCAGCCGGGCGAGGTCGTGCTGGCACGGACGCGGCTCCACTGGTTCATCTATCTGCGAGCGATCGTCATCGTCATCGTCGCCCTGGCCGTGGTCGCGGCGAGTGTTTTCGCGACGACCGATGCCGATATCCGCTTCTATGTCCAGATCGCCGCGGCCTTGCTGGGCTTGATCGGCTTGTGGTGCCTTTTCATCGCCTGGATCCGCCGCTGGTCGACGGAACTGGCCGTCACCAACCGCCGCGTCATCCATAAGACCGGGATCCTCAGTCGCAGCACGCAGGAGATGAACCGGGAAAAGGTGGAGAGCGTCGACGTCGTGCAATCGCTGCCGGGGCGAATCTTCGGTTACGGCACCGTTCTGGTGCGCGGCGTCGGCAGCAGCTGGGAACCCTTCGTCCACATCGCCGATCCCCTGTCGTTCCGCAGCAACATCACCGCCGCCGCTCCCGTCGGCACGGCCTCGACGATCTGAGCCCGTCCTCTCTTTCCGCCGCCCTTGGGCTGCCGATGGCCTGGAGAGCGAGCAAGGTATTTGGACAACACGGACGAACACGGACAACCACGGATGTACACGGATAAGGACGAATATGATAAAATTGTCGTTATTCACCAAAGTATAGGCGGAAATATAAAAATAATTTTAGATGCTTATTTAAGTATGCTTAAGATATCTGGACATTTACCGCGTCTTTTGCCCCCCTTGCCATGAGAGGAATGGGGTCACGCCACTCGACATCCAATCCGTGTGTGTGTCCGTGGCTGTCCGTGTTCCCTGAAATCCGTCGCCGTCCCGAAGCGCGAGCCCTCTTCGCCCAGCCCTCCTCGCAAAGCATTTTTCAGTAAAATTCAATAGGGCCCGGACGGTCGTTCCGCCGGTTCACCGCCGCCGCATGGGGAAAATCGTCGCCATGCCGAGCAGGGCGGCGAGCGCGCCGACGATGAACACCGAGGGATAGCCGAACGAACCGGCGACCAATCCGCTCACCGGTCCGGTCACCGCATAGGCGATGTCCTGGAAGGCCGAAAAGCCGCCGAGCGCCGTGGCGCGGCTTTGCGGCGGCACTTTTTTGACGATTTCGATGCCGAGCGACGGGAAGACCATCGAGCAGCCCAGGCCGGTGACGGCGGCGCCGAGCAGGGCGACGCCGGGGGTCGGGGCGCTGCCCAGCAGCAACTGGCCGACCGCCTCGATGCCCAGCGAGACCAAGGCGACCAGTCCGCCGCCGAGACGATCGGGCAGGTGGCTGCAAAGCAGGCGCATGCCGACGAAGGCGGCGCCGAAACAGCTGAGCGCCAGGCCGGCGCTGCTCCAGCCGTGGGCGGTGAAGTCGAGGGAGACGAAAGCGCCGATGGCGGCGAAGCCGACGCCTTGCAGGGCGACGCCGAGGCCCGGGCGCCAGATCTGGCCGAGGATGTGCTGAAAGGGCTGCCGCGCGCCGCCGTGCGGCGCCACGGCGGCCACTCCGGACGCCAGCAGCAGGGCGATCACCGGCAGCAGGACGGTGGCGCCGCCGACCGCGACGAAGCCGAAGGCGTGATAGAGGCCGAGGCCGACGGGGGCGCCGACGGCCAGCGACGCATACATCGCCATGCCGGTCCAGGCCAGCACCTTGCCGGCCCGCGCCTGGCCGAGGGTGCCGATTCCCCAGGCCAGCATTCCCACCATCAATTGGCTTTCCCCGAAGCCGAGGATCAGCCGCCCGGCGATCAGGATGGCCAATCCCGCCGCCGGGGAAACCGGCAGCAGGGCGGCCAGCAGATAGGTGGCGCCGGCGGCGATGCAGGAGCCGATCCCCTGCAGCATCGAACGCTTCGCCCCGCTTTGATCGGCCAGCCGGCCGGCATAGCCGCGGGTGAGGACCGTCGCCAGGAACTGGATGCCGATGGTCAGGCCGACGAGAAAATCGCCGAAGCCGAGAGCGTTGCGGACATGGATCGGGATGACCGGCAGCGGCAGGCTGATGGTGAGATAGGACAGGAAAACCGCCGCGCAAAGGACGAACAGCACCCGGTCCGGCCTGGGGGAGGCGGCGGGCGGCGGGTTGGAGGCGACGTGAAGGCTCGACATGCGGCGCTGCTCCTCCGGGAGGATGGGGGAGGATCATCCCAAGTCCCATGCGCACAAAAGCACGTCCCGGTTCGAATGGAAATCGGGACGTGCTGCTTTGCGGATCGGTCGACGGGAAACGCTTGCCGCCGCGGACGCGGGCGGCCTGTTACGGCCTGGGCGCCGCGGTGGGGTCGAATGCGGCGAATTTGTCCGGAGCGTTTTTCCAGGCATCCGCATCGGTCGGCGGCGTTCCCTTCCTCGTGATGTTGGGCCACTGGGCCGCATAGGTGGCGTTCAGAGTCCGCCACTGTTCGGCGCCGGGGTCGCTTTCGGCGATGATGGCCTCGGCGGGGCATTCGGGTTGGCAGACCCCGCATTCGATGCATTCATCGGGGGAAATGACCAGCATGTTGGCGCCCTCGTAGAAGCAATCGACCGGACAGACCTCGACGCAATCCATGTATTTGCAACGGATACAAGACTCGGTCACGACATAGGCCATCATTCACTCCTTAATGCGAAACGCATCCGCGCTCGTCCTCGCGATGTCTCGCCGCTCATGCAATTTTGGCGGCCTTCTTGACGGCGGCGACCGCCTTGGCTTCCGGCGAGCTCTTGTAGACGACGTCGAGAGGATAGCAGCCGGAGACCATTCCGTTGCGCGGTGCCGTGGTGCAGTCGCTGAAGGTGCGGCACAGCCGCTTTTTCTTCATGACGCCGTCCGTCAGGACGTCGCGCGGCAGCTCCGGATAGGACAGGACCATGCGGCCGAGGCCGACGAAATCGACCCAGCCGTCCCGCACGGCCGCCTGGGCGACGTTCGGGAGATATTCCTGCAGATAGGTGTAGCCGCTGCCGACGCAGATCATCTCGGGGAAGTGCTTCTTGATGTCCCGCGTGACGCCGAGCAGCCGCATGACGCCGACGAGGGGATCTTCGGGCGGCAGATATCCGTCCGACGGCGGATAGAGGGCCGGACGGGTCACATGCGGGTTGTAGTAGGGGCTACCCCCGCTGATATTCAGCAGATTGATGCCGAGATCCTGCAAAGTGCGGCAGAAAGCATAGGTTTCCGACAGGTCGACCTCGGTCGGATCCTCGGCTTTGGTGCCGAAGCCGCATGTGTAGGGCAGGCAATCGCCGAAGGGTTCCGGCACGCCCGGGCCCAGGATGGGGCCGGCCGACTGTTCGGGGTCCGGCTTGAAAGGCACCAGGTCGACGGCGCTGACGCGCACGCCGATCTGCAGGCCGGGCGCTTCGGCGCGGACGCCGGCGACGATCTCGCGCAGGAACCGCGTGCGGTTTTCCAGGCTGCCGCCATAGCGTCCCGGCCGCTGCGTCGCGCTCAGGAACTCATGTCCCAGATAGCCATGGCAATGCTTGAGATCGATGAAATCGAAGCCGCAATCGCGGGCCCGTTTGGCCGCCGCGACATAATCCTCGATCAGACGGGAAATCTCGTCGTCGGTCATGACCGGATAGTCGGGCGCGATGCCGAATTTTTTGTCGAGGATGGGATGATGGTACAAAATCCGCGGCTCCAGCCGGCCGCCGGGGTTCGGACGACAGAAGCGGCCCGAATGGGTCAGCTGCAGGCCGATGAAGAGATCGCCCGCATCGTTCCGGCTGGCGGGATCGCGATGCGCGGCGACCAGCAGGTCGCGCAGGCCGGCGATGTCGGCCTGCGACTCCGCCGTCAGGCAGAGCTGGCGCGGATTGGCGCGACCGTCGTGGCGGACGGCGACGGCTTCGCCGCCCCAGATGAGTTTGGCGCCGCTACGGCCGAAATTCTGCCATCGACGGCGGGTGTTGTCGGTCGGACGGCCGTCCGCGGTGCCGTCCCAGCCTTCCATCGGCAGGATGGAAAACCGGTTGGACAGCACATGCCCCGCCACGCTCAGCGGCCGGGCAAGCGGGGCCTTTTCCCCCGTTTCGACGTGTTCGTCGCAGGGGAAATCGAGCCCGAGCGACTTGGCATAGGTCCGGAACGACGCGACGCCGCCGAATGACGAGACTTTGGGATATTCGCCGAATTTCAAAATTTCCTCCGCACGAAGGGCGTTTCACCGCCATGTATAACTAGTTAGTTAACTGAATGTACCAGCGGAGCGCGGAAGCGTCAATCCGGCGAGACCGGAATAGGGTTTTTTGTCACGTTCCAAAAAATCCGCCGCCGGGGGTGGCAATTGCCTTGCGCATATGAAAAAAGGGAAGCAGAAAACAGCCTTGAGCGGTTCCGTCCAAATCCGATGGGAGAGAAATGTCCGACGCCGATGTCTCGATGACGGCCGCGAAGCGGCCGGGGCGGGTGACGATCGTCGATGTGGCCCGTCACGCCGGAGTCTCCAAGTCCACGGTTTCGCTGGTGCTGACCGGCAGTCCGCTGGTGGCCGAGGAAACCCGGAACCGCGTTTCGCGCGCCATGTCGGACCTCGGCTATATCTATCATCGCGGCGCCGCCGTTTTGCGCGGGGCGCAATCTTCGATCATCGGCATGGTCATCAACGATCTTTCGAACCCGTTCTTCCATGAACTGGCCATCGGCATCGAGCGGGCCTGCCAAAGCGGCTCCTATGTGACCTTCATCGCCAACACCGGCGAGAACTCCGCCCGCCAGACCCAGGTCATCCGCTCGATGCGCGAGCATGGCGCGGCGGGCCTGGTGATCTGTCCGGCGCTGGGATCCTCGGCGGCCGAACTGAACGCCTTGACCGAAGGGGTGCCAGTGGTGCTGGCCATGCGGCGGCTGCCCGGCCTGCGCGCCTCCATCGTGGCGCCGGAAAACCGGCTGGGGGCCCGCAAGGCGACGGCGCATCTGATCGGACTCGGGCATCGCCGGGTGGCCTTCATCGGCGGCATGCCGATGGTGGTGCGCGACGAGCGCCTGTCCGGTTACGCCGATGCCCTGGGCGAGGCGGGACTGCCCTTCGATCCGGCCCTGGTCGCCGATGTGCTGCCGACCCGCGCCGGCGGAGCGAGCGCCGTGCCGGGCCTGCTCGGCCTGGCCGATCCGCCGACGGCCGCCCTGTGCTTCAACGACGTGGTGGCGATCGGGGTCATTCGCGCCCTCACGGCGCTGGGCCGGACGGCGGGCCGCGACTTCGCGGTGATCGGCTTCGACGACATCGAGGACGCCCGCCACATGGTGCCGGCGCTGACCAGCGTGGCGGTGGAGGGACAAAGCCTGGGCGAGCGCGCGGCGCATCTGCTGATGCGCCAGATCGCCAGCGGCACGATCCTCGCCGAAACGCAATTGGGTCCGGCCGATCTGGTGATCCGCGCCTCCTGCGGCACCTCCGCCGCCTGAGGTCGGGGCGCCGGCTTTTTCGGAAAACGGGCTTGCCCCTTTAAAAACTCTGGTTTATTTTGTCATGGCGTTGGAACGTTCCAATTATGGCGTTCCCGATGGTTGGGGTATGCCGGCCCGGCTGGCGGGTGAGCTTATTTTTTTTGGAGGATGATTGGAACGTTCCAAAAATTCCTCCGGGGAGTGTCGCTGATGTCGTTTCCAAAGGTCATTTCCGCCGACGAAGCCGCCGCGCTGATCCGCGATCGAAGCGTCGTGACCGTATCGTCGGCCAGTGCGTTGGGCTGTCCCGACGCCGTTCTCGCGGCGATCGGCCGGCGGTTCGCAGCGCAAGGGTCGCCGCGCGACATCACCTCGGTGCATCCGATCGCCGCCGGCGACATGTATGGGGTCAAAGGCATCGAGCATCTCGCCTTGCCGGGGCTGCTGGCCAAGGTGCTGGCCGGCTCCTATCCGTCCGGCGCCTCTTCGCTGGCGATGCCGAACATCTGGCGGATGATCGTCGAGAACGAGATCCCGGCCTACAATATTCCGTCCGGCATCCTGTTCGACATGCACCGCGAGGCCGCCGCCAAGCGCCCCGGCGTGATCACCGAGATCGGTCTCGACACCTTCGCCGATCCCCGCCGGCAGGGCTGCGGGATGAACGCCAAGGCCCAAGGCGAACCGGTGGTCAGGCGCATCGACTTCGAAGGGGCGGAATATCTCTATTTCCCGTCGATCGTCCCCGACGTGGCGATCATCCGGGCGACCACGGCGGACGAGCGGGGAAATCTGTCCTACGAGCATGAGGGGGCCTATCTGGGCGCCTTCGACCTGGCGCTGGCGGCGCACAACAACGGCGGCATCGTCATCGCGCAGGTCAAGCGGCAAGCCCAGGCCGGCTTCTTCAAGCCGCAGCAGATCCATGTTCCGGGCGTGCTCGTCGACTATGTCGTCGTCGCTCCCGAACAGACCCAGACCTCGCAAACGGTCTATGAACCGGCCATTTCGGGCGAGATCTTCCGCCCTCTCGCCAGCTTCGAGACCATCCCCTGGGGGGTCGGCAAGGTCATCGCCCGGCGTGTCGCGCAGGAGCTCCGCAGCGGCGACGCGGTGAACATCGGCTTCGGCATCTCGGCGAACGTCCCCAGGATCCTCATCGAGGAGGGATGCCACGGCGCGGTGACCTGGGTCATCGAGCAGGGCGCCGTCGGCGGCGTTCCGCTGCTGGATTTCCAGTTCGGCTGTTCATCGAACGCCGAGGCGATGGTGCAGTCGCCGCAGCAGTTCGCCTATTTCCAGGGCGGCGGCTTCGATCAGTCGCTGATGTCCTTCCTGCAGATCGACCGCTCCGGTTCGGTCAATGTGTCGAAATTGGCCGCCCGCCCGCATGTCACCGCCGGCTGCGGCGGATTCATCGACATCACCAGCCGGGCGAGGAAGATCGTCTTCTCCGGATATTTCACCGCCGGGGCGGGACTGGAGATCCGTGACGGCAAACTCGCCATCGAGCGCGAGGGCAAAGTGCGCAAATTGGTCGAGGAGGTCGATCACGTCACCTTCTCGGGCCGCCGCGCCGTCGAATTGGGCCAGGACATCCTTTATGTGACCGAGCGTTGCGTGCTCCGGCTGACCCCGGACGGCCTAGAGGTCGTCGAAATCGCCCCCGGCGCCGACCTCGAGCGCGACATCCAGGGGCAATGCCCGTTTCCCCTGAAAGTGAGCGGCAGGCTGAAAACGATGGACGCCGCGCTGTTCCAGCCGGAACCGATCGGGCTCGTTATGAAAGGCGAACACCATGGCTGATCAACTCGTCTCCTATCGCGAGGTCGGCGCCGTCGCCGTCATCGAATTGGCCCGCCCCGAGAAGCTCAACGCGCTGACGCCGGCGATGCTGGCCGAACTCGAAGCCCTGGCGGCCCGTCTCGACGGCTCGCGCGATATTCGGGCCGTCGTGCTGACCGGGCAGGGCAAGGCTTTCTGCGTGGGGGCCGACATCACCGTGTGGTCGGCGCTCGAACCGCTCGACATGTGGCGCGAATGGATTCGCAACGGCCACCGGGTGTTCGACCGGCTGGCGCGCCTGCGTCAACCCACCATCGCGGCGCTCAACGGACACGCCCTGGGCGGCGGACTCGAACTGGCCGCCGCCGCGGATCTGCGCATCGCCGAACCCGGCGCCACCTTCGGTCTGCCGGAGGCCTCGATCGGCACTTGTCCGGGATGGTCGGGATCGCAGCGCCTGGTCCGGCTGATCGGGCCCTCGGCCGTGAAGTTCATGGCGCTGGCCGGACAGCGGGTCGACGCCGAAACGGCGCTGCGGACCGGTCTGCTCCAGAAAATCGTTTCCCCCGGCACCGTTTTGGACGAGGCGCTCGCCTTGGCCGCCCGCATCGCCGAACTGGCGCCGATCTCGGCGCAACTGACCAAGCAGCTGATCGACGCCGCGGCCGGCGAGGGCTTCGCGGCGAGCATGGAAGGCATGGCCGGAGCGCTGGCGGCGTCGACGCAGGATGCCGGCGAGGGGCTGGCCAGTTTTCGAGAAAAGAGAAAGGCCCGGTATCAGGGAAAATAAGAAAAATCACCCTGGAATCGACGCAGGAGCCGGGAGCCGAATGAGCAAAATATAAAAATATGGGAGGATTTCCATGCCCACGCTTGCCCAGCAAAGACGAACCATCTTTACCTGTTTTCTTGGTTGGACGTTGGATGCATTCGATTTTTTCGTGATGATATTTCTCATTACGGACTTGGCCGAGGCATTCCATGTCGGTGTTACCGCTATTACCTGGGCCGTGACCGCGACCCTGGTGCTGCGCGTTTTCGGCGCCGCCCTGTTCGGACGTCTGGCCGACAAATTTGGCCGCAAGCCGGTTCTGATCATCAATGTCCTGGCTTTTTCGGTGATTGAGATGGTCACCGGTTTTTCGCCGTCCCTGACGTTCTTTCTGGTCTTGAGGGCGCTGTTCGGCGTCGCGATGGGTGGGCAGTGGGGCGTCGCCGCCTCCCTGACGATGGAAAGCATCCCGGCCAGCTGGCGGGGCCTGGCCTCGGGCCTGCTGCAGTCGGGCTATTCCGTCGGTTATCTGCTGGCCGGGGTGTTCTACGGTTTCGGACATGACGCGCTCGGCTGGCGGGGCATGTTCATCATCGCCGCCCTGCCGTCCCTGGTGGTGGTCGGCCTGGCCTTCACCCTTTCGGAAAGCCCGGTCTGGCTGCAGCAGCGCCGGCAGGAACAGCCCGGCATCGCCACGGTCGTCCGGGCCAACTGGAAGATCTTCGTCTATGCGATGATCCTGATGTTCGCCGCCGCCGTGATGAGCCACGGCACCCAGGATCTCTATCCGGTCATGCTGCGGGTCCAGCACGGGCTGTCGGTCCACCAGGTGGCGACGGTCTCGACCATCTACAACATCGGCGGCCTGCTCGGCTGCCTGTGCGGCGGCGTGCTGTCGCAAAAGATCGGCCGCCGGCGGGAACTGGTCCTGGCGTCGGCCGGCATGCTGGTCCTGCTGCCGTTCTGGGGGTTCTGCTCCGGCATCGTCGCCGTCACGGTGACGGCTTTCCTGATGCAGTTCCTGGTGCAATGCAATTTCGGCGTCATGCCGGCCCATCTCAACGAGATGTCGCCGTCCGCCGTCCGCGGCACCTTTCCGGGGTTCGCCCTGCAGTTCGGCAATATGCTGGCGGCGGGCAACGCCACGGTCCAGTCGATGCTGGCCGACAATCTCGACAAGAACTACGGCCTGGCCCTGTCGATGGTCGTCGCGGTCGGGGCCGTCGGGTTCTGCCTGCTGGCCTATTTCGGTCCCGATGCGCGCAATGCCAAACTCGGCACCGAGGCCGCCGCCCAACCGGCCGGCCCCGTGCCGGCCGACGGGCGGCCGGCCGTTTGAGGCGGGGCGGGATTTTTTTTCACTTTGATGGCGCCGGCCTTCGTGCCGGCGTTTATCATGGCTGCGGTATCGCAGCGAAAGGGCCCGAAGCTCCCGTGGACGCCGGTTCGGCCGCATGTTAGGGATTGGAAAACCGTGGACAAGGCTTGGATAGGCTCGTGAACAAAGTCAAGACGGCGCGGATCGGCGACCCGCCTGCCCGAAAACAGGACCGGGAGGAGCCCGGTTCGCCGGCTTCCGAAAAAGCCGCCAAGCCGGCGGAGAACACGCGGCCGCAGATCCTGGCCGCCGCGGCCGAGGAATTCGCCGCCAAAGGTCTCGCCGGTGCCCGTGTCGACGCCATCGCCAAAAGCTCGGGCTGCAACAAGGCGATGCTCTATTATTTCTTCAAAAGCAAAGAGGACCTTTACGTCGAGGTTCTCGAAAATATCTACGCCGACATGCGCCGTTACGAGCGGGACCTCGATCTGGCGCATCTGAAGCCGCTGGAGGCGATTCGCCGGCTCGTCGAGTTCAAGTTCGACTATCTGGAGCGCCATCCCCTGCTGATCCGCCTGCTGATCGGCGAGAATCTGAACGACGCCAGCTATCTCAAGCGGTCGAAGCGGATGCGCAGCATGCATCTGCCGCTGGTCCATACCATCTCGAAGCTTCTGGAAGCCGGGGTGGCCGACGGCACCATGCGGCCCGGCATCGACCCGGTGCAGCTCTATATCTCCATCTCGGCGCTCAGCTATTTCTATTTTTCCAATGCGGCGACATTGGCGACGGCATTCGAACACGATCTGCTTTCACCCGCGGCGAAGACGGCACGCCGCGACCATGCGGTGGATGTCGTCTTGCGTTATCTGCTGGTGGCGCCCTGAAAGACGCCTCGGGGAATTGACACCCTTGCCCGGCCCGGATAACATCGAATTAACTAACTAGTTATACATGCGAGGCGTCGGCCAACGCATGGGAGGAAAATGCCATGAAGACCATTCGATGGGGCATCATCGGCTGCGGTGATGTGACCGAGATCAAAAGCGGGCCGGGTTTTTCCAAGGCCGACAATTCCACGCTGATCGCCGTGATGCGGCGCAACGCCGCGCTGGCCGAGGATTACGCCCGGCGCCACGGCGTCCCCCGCTGGCATGCCGACGCCGAGGCCATCATCGCGGCGGACGATATCGACGCCGTCTATATCGCGACCCGGCCGGACACCCATCACGACTATGTGCTGCGCTGCGCCGCGGCCGGCAAGGCGGTCTATGTCGAGAAGCCGATGGCGACGACCTATGCCCAATGCGTCGAGATGGTCATCGCCTGCCGCACCCATGGGGTGCCGCTGTTCGTCGCCTATTACCGGCGGGCGATGCCTTATCTGCTGAAGGTCAAGGCGTTGCTCGACGAGGGGGCGATCGGCCGGGTCTGCGCGGTGGCGACCCGCTATTTCGACCGCCTGCCCGGTCCGGCCGAGATGGCCGGGGGCCGTCTGCCGTGGCGGGTCGATCCGTCCTTCTGCAGCGGCGGCATCTTCTTCGACACGATCTGCCACAATGTCGACATCCTCGATTTCTTCTTCGGACCGATCGCCGAGGCGAAGGGGTTCCCGGCCAACCGGGCGCGGGTCTATTCCCCGCCCGACACGGTGACGGCGAGCTATGCCTTTTCCTCCGGCATCTGCGGCACCGGCGTCTGGTGCTTTGCCGCCGACCGGATCGGCGAGGTGACGGAAATCACCGGAACGGAGGGCAGTATCGCCTTCCATCCCTTCACCTTCGAGCCGATCCGGCTGACCAGGGGCGATGACGTGACCGAGTTCCCCATCGTCAACCCGCCCCATGTGCAGCAGCCGTTGATCCAGACCATCGTCGATGAGATGAATGGAGTCGGCGCCTGTCCGAGCCATGGCGAATCGGCGGCGCGGGCGGCCTGGGTGATCGAGACGATCCTCAAGGACTACACGCCGGCAACGAATTGAGGTTCGGGAAAAAAGCGGGAGGAATGCGATGAATCAGCAGAAGGGGCGCCGCGTCGCCCTGGTCACCGGCGGTCGCCGCGGCATCGGTTTCGCGGTGGCCGAGGCCTTGGCCGCCGATGGCTTCGATGTGGCGATCACCGGAACCCGCGACGACGACGTCTCGCGGGCGGCCGTGGACAAGCTGACGTCTCACGGCGTCGCCGCCACTTATGTGGCGGGCAATGTCGGCGACCTGGCCGATCACGATCGCGTCCTGGACGCCGTCGAGGCGGCGCTCGGCCCGGTCGACCTCCTGGTGGCCAATGCCGGCATCGCCCCGCCGCAACGGCTCGACGTCCTGGAGACCACGCCCGAGAATTTCGACGCCGTGCTCGGCGTCAATTTGCGCGGAACCTTCTTCCTCGCCCAGAACGTGGCCAAGCGGATGCTTGCCGCCGGCGGTGGCGCGGCCGACAAGGCCCTGATCTTCATTTCGTCCTGTTCGGCCGAGATGGTGTCGCTCAATCGGCTGGAGTACTGCATCTCGAAGGCCGGCCTGTCGATGGCGGTCAAGGGATTCGCCACCCGTCTCGCCGCCGACAAGATCGCCGTCTTCGAAATTCGCCCGGGGATCATCCGCACCGATCTGACGGCCGGCGTCGCCTCCAAATACGACGCGCTGATCGACGGCGGTCTGGTGCCGGCCAGGCGCTGGGGCGAGGGGACGGACATCGCCGCCGCCGTCCTGGCCCTGGCGCAGGGGACGCTGGCTTTCGCCACCGGGTCGGTCCTCAATCTGGACGGGGCCTTGACCATAAACCGCCTCTAGGAAGGCAGGAGGGAGGAACGCCATGCAGGACGATCGGATAGCCGAAGCGGCTCGACTGTTGGCCGAGGCGTGGCTGGACGGCCGCTTCATCGAACCATTGCCGGCCCGCCTCCATCCCCGCGACGCCGCCGAAGCGACCGCCATCCAGGACGCCATGGTCCGGGACATCGGCCTGCCCGTCGCCGGATGGAAGGTCGCCGGGGCGCCGGGGGCCCTGCTGGGCCGGATCCTGGCGCCGCGCGTCTTTTCCACGCCGGCGGTTCTGCCGCAGCCGGCGTTTGCCGCCCCCCGTATCGAATGCGAACTCGGCTTCCGGTTGCTTGGCGACCTGCCGCCGCGGGCCCGCGCCTACACGGACGCCGAGGTCGGGGAGGCCTGCCAATTGGTCACCTGCCTGGAAATCACCGCGACGCGGATCCGGGGGGGCAGGCATTCCGCCGAGGACGCGCCCATGTATATCGCCGACAACGGGGTGCAGGGCGGTCTGGTCCTGGGGACCGCGATCGACGACTGGCGGGATCTGCCGCTTCTGGACATTTCCGTCGACCTGCGCATCGACGGCGGCCCCAGCCAGCCGCTGACGCCCCGCGAAGGGCGGAACGATCCGTTCGGCGTCATGGTCTGGCTGGCCAATGCGCTGTCGCAGCGCGGGCTGGGCCTCGCGGCCGGCCAGATCGCCACGCTGGGGAGCGTCACCCTGTCCCAACCGCTGGCGCCCGGCCAGTCCGCCGTCGCCGACTATGGCCGTTTCGGCGTCATCGAGGTCCATGTGGCGTCCAGCCCGGCGTAAGGACCGGTCGACGAACGATCGAATCGGGCCCCTTCAAGAGCAATCCCGTCCCGGGCCTGCTTTCCGGATTGCTTCGCTGCGCTAAGCAGAAAAGCGTCAGTGGCACCGGCGTCCCTGCCGGTGGAAGAGACTCCGCCGCGCCAGCGGCGGACACCGGCAGGGACGCCGGTGCCACTTTTCCTTATTCTTCCAGGACGGGTCGGCCGCTCGCAGGCGCTTCGACAATCCGAAAACGCAACCATGAGTAAAACGGTATCATCCCAGGCATCCCATTTTCATCGATGGGGACTGGCAGGCATAAGGATGATCTGATCCGTTCGGTGCGACTACTCTTTCCATTTCAGATCGGTAAAGCGCTAAAAATTTTCGTAAAATATTATGAAATTGATCGTTCATCCATATTTTTTACACGGATGTTCTTGCCGATCAGACCTGGGTATTCACAATGTCGATTGACATGACGGGGCCCCGCGGCCATGGTGATCGTCTTAGTCACCTGCGGCGCATATCCGGCCATGACGAAGAATTGTGATATTTGATGCGCCCGGTTTCTCGATTGCCGGCATGTCGGGCCGTCCCGCCGGCCCTGGACGCCAGAGAGTCCTGAATGCGTACGGTCGCGGAGATCCACGAGGACATTACCGCCCGCCAGGCGAAAGTCTCCGGACGGTTCGGCTATTTTTTCCTGCAGTGGATCAAATTCAGAGATCACTCCGACCGGCTCTACGAGGCACGCGGAGAAAACGGCGAAACCTATTTGCAGTTTCGCCTGATGCGGAACAACGTCGTCGAATCGGCGGCCATCTTCGAGACCGTCATTTCCCATTGGAAGGAAATGGAACAAGAGGGCCGGATTTTCAATTTCCTGAATTCCGAGGACAATAGCGGGAACGGCATCTGGCATTATCTGGCCGATACCCTGCGGGAACATGAGGGCATCGCCACCCTGAAGATCGCCCGAACCCTGTTGGCCATGGACATCGATTTTTCCCGGCGCAACAGACTGGGCATCTCGCCGCTCTCCAAGATGCTGCTGCCGTCGCCCCGGTGGCAATCGCTCAACGCCCTCATCCAGACCAAGCATCTTTCCATCGAGAACATCGAAGGCGCCATCAACGAACGGGCCAAGGACACGCCGTCTCGCGATCATCTGATGACGATGATTTTCACCAGCGATATCGAGGACAACCGCGGATTGCTGTCGCAACACGTTTTGCATCAGGCGGTGCAGTCGCAGGCCGACATCACCTTGCGCGCCGCGACCTGCCGTCTGTTCTTCGAATATGTCGATGTCGAACATGGCGGGACGGCGTTCTTCAAGCTGATCGCCATCGCCAACCATGCGATGTTCGACGATCTGATGCGCCTGCTGATCCACAACACCGCCGAAACGGTGAACGCCATGGGGGCGCCGGACGCCGCGACGCGCAAGAGTTATGGCCAGGCCTATCTGGCGAAGAAATTGCTGCGTCGCGACAAGAGCGGCGAGAATGTGCTGTTCAAGGCGCTGTTCGTCGGAAAGCACAACCATATGCGCAAGATTTCCAGTCTCCTGCACAATGACAATCTCGTCATGCGCACGACGGTGCGCGGCGAGACGGTGCGCAAGGATCTGGTGGTCGACAAGACTTCGCCGGCGCCTTGCAATCCTTTGCTGTCCTTGCTGCTCCAGCAGGATCTCGAAGGCAATACCGTCCTGCATCACACGGTCCTGCGCAACGACGTGCAGGCGTTGAAATGGCTGTTTTCGGGGCTGGCGCCCAATGACATGTATGCCATCATCAAATCCCTTCCCAATCGCGCCGGCCTGACCTTGCTCGGCATGGTCCAGCCCGACGTCGTGCGGGCGAAGCTCGGCCACGCCGTGGGGGCGAAAATTCTCACGCCGCAGCGGGCCAAGGAGATTTTCGTGGCGCTGCATGGGCTCGATCCGGACCTCAAGGATTTTCTCGACGCCCGGTTGAAGGAGATCGACGAATTGGCGCTGCTGGTCGGCCGCAAGGAGCCGCTGCCGCCGTCCTTCCATCTGCCCGGGAATTCGCAGCCTTCCCTCTGATTCGCCGCACTCGCGCGACGAGTCGATCGGTCCGGCCCCGGGAATTGGCGCGTCCGGGCCGGATCCGGCGCCGACTTTTCCGCAAATCGCCCGGGCGTTACTCTTTTCGCGATCGGCGTTCCCGCCCTTAGAGTCCGTCCGGAAACTTCATGATGGATTACATATCTTTCTCAGCATCAGGCGGATGGACGCAAGGCGGAGGAATGCGAGCGCACTATGGTTGAGGTTCTCCCAATCCTTGGCGAGGCGACGACAACGGTTGAGCCAGCCGATAGTGCGTTCAACGATCCAGCGTTTGGGCAAAACGACGAAGCCCTTGGCCCGATCAGAACGGCGGACGATTTCGGTTGCCAGGTTCGGCATAACGTTTGCCAAGCCGTCATGGAACACCGGACCTGCATAACCGCTATCGGCAAACAACTTCTTGAGGAAAGGGAACTGTCCGAACAACGTGGACAAGACCATGATGCCGCCGTCGCGATCCTGGACATCAGCGGACGTCACCAGCGAGTGCAGCAGCAGGCCCAACGTATCGACCAGAATGTGACGCTTCTTACCTTTGATCAGCTTTCCGGCATCGAAGCCATGGGGATCGATTCGAGCCCCCCTTTTTCCGCACTCTTCACGCTTTGGCTGTCGATGATGCAGGCCGTGGGACTGGCCTCGCGTTCGTCCAGTTCGCGGCATTTGAGGTAGAGCGCATGGTGAATTTTTTCCAACGCTCCGCAATAGCTCCACAGACAGAAATAGCTGTTCACCGTGCTGCGCGGTGGCAGGTCTTTCGGGATATAGCGCCACTGGCATCCTGTGCTCAGAACGTACATCACACCATTGACCACCTCGCGCATGTTGACGCGACGCTTGCCGCCACCACGTTTGGCTGGCGGGATCAACGGCTCGATCTGTTCCCACTCCGCGTCGGTCAGATCGCTCGGGTAGCGCAGCATGTCGCGATTATAACTGGGGCGGTTTTTCGATGTCCACATAACGGCACCTCACGAATCGGTGCCTTGCATGGAATCACAACAGATTCCCTCAGTTCAATGGCTATTTCTCGCCAAAACCGTAACCGATTCAAATGACTCGGAAAGTTTTCGGACGGACACTTAGAGCGGCGTGCGTCAAATCTGACGCACGCCGCTCCAGCGGCCATTGAGGCCGCGGCCAAGCGCGCGGCGGTGCACGCCCGGCGAGGGACATCAAGAAAAGCCGGAGCGTGATGCCGATTTAAGGCATCGCGCTCTAATAGTAATAAAATGCCTCTTGCCCGTGTGGCGATGTGCACTTCTTCCGTGTGCAGGATGAATAGCGAAAATAAATCTTACATAATGTTTACAAAGAGAATCTTTTTTGTGTCCTGGGGAGGTGTTATCGTGATTTTATGAATAAATCTTTTAATATTTCTCCGGCGGGATATTCGAAGGCGGTGCCGACATTCGGTTTGATGGTGAAAATCTGCGGTCATATGGCGCCTGCCCTGGATCTCACCCTCGAGACGGTCAAGATCGAGACCTTCGGCGCCCGCGTCCCGGACGACGTCGATCTGACGCTCTATCCGGTCGACAAGGACGGCCAGGCGCGGTTGGAGGCCGGAATCGAGGCGGTGGCAAGCGTCGTCGAGCAGACCGGCTCGACGATCCGATTGGCCTTCAAGACCTCGACCTATCCGCTGTCGAAGCTGATCGTCCGCTGCCTCGCCGCCCGGCAGGGCATCGAACCCTACCATTCCAAAATAGGGCTGTGAGGCCAGGGCCCGCGCCGAAGGCCGGCGGATAAGACCAAGCGCCGGTTCGGCGCTTTTTTGCATGCTCTCCAGCGGCTTGCTATTTCCATTCCCGCCCCCACTTCTTTCAAGAAGCTATCGGACGATAACAAGAATCCGCCGGGGAGCACGCTCATGCGTCCAATTCGTCTTCTTTCCATCTTCCTTTTTGTTCTGTTTTCAGCCTCGGCGGTTCAGGCCGATGATCTCGTTCGATTGGGAAATCTGAAATTCGCCCACTACGGCGCCGTCTCCTATATGAAGGAAATCGCCGGAAAATATTCCCTGAAGATCGACGAGAAGGTCTTTCCGAAAGGCCTCGACATCATGCCGGCGGTGATGGCCGGCGAGATCGACGTCGCGGCCAGCGCGCTCGATGCGGCCATCGCCGGGCGGGCCGGCGGGGCGGCCATCTATGCGGTGGCCGGCTTCGCCAAAGGCGGGGCGCGAATCGTCGGCCGGTCGGATCTGGCCATCAACAGCATCGAAGGGCTGAAAGGCAAGAAAGTCGGGGTGCCGCGGGGCGGCGCCCAGGAGTTGCTGCTGTTCGCCGAACTGGCCAAATACAACCTGACCTGGTCCGACAAGCCGGGCAAGGATGTGCTGATCGTCTATCTGCCTTACGCCGACCTCAACCAGGCCCTGATGTCCAAGGAAATCGACGCGATGAGCCAATCCGAACCGCAGTCGTCGCAAGCCATCAACAAGGGTTTCGGCGCCGAGATCGACAAGCCCTACGACACGCCGATGGGCGAGCCCATCCGGGTCCTGGTGATCACGGAAAAGCTCTATAAGGAAAAGCCGGACGTCGCGCAGCGCCTGATCGCCTGCTTCGTCGAGGCGACCGCGACCTTCCTCGCCAAACCATCCTTGGCGATGAGTTATGTGCGCGAACAGATGTTCAAGGGGCAGATCAGCGAAGACGATTACAAGGACGCCATGGACAACGCCGCCTTCACCTACGACCTGCCCGTCGAGCATGTGCAGATCACCACCGATCTGATGGAGAAATACGGGGTGGGACGGATGAGCAACCCGCCGAAGGCGGCCGATTGGGTCAAGCTGGATCTGCTGGCCAAGGGCAAGGCGGCGGCCGGCGTGCAATAGGGAGGCGGGAATGCGGCGGGAATGGTGGCGCGATTTTCTGCGCGGCGTTGCCGTGCCGCTGCTGGTGGTCGCTTTCTGGCAGTCCCTGGTTTCGCTGCAACTGGTCAACAGCCAAATTCTGCCGTCGCCGCTGGCCGTCCTGGCGCGCTGGTGGGCCTATCTGGCGCCGCTGGAAGCCTATCGGCCGGCGGACGGTTCCTGGGTCGCCTGGGTCCTTTCCGGCGAATTGCCGAACGACGCGGTGGCCAGCCTGATGCGGGTGTTCGCGGGATTCGCCATCGGTGGCGGCCTGGCCTTGCCGCTCGGACTTTTGATGGGGGCCAACAAACAGATTTTCGGCCTGCTCAATCCCCTGGTGCAGATTTTCCGGCCGATTCCGCCGATCGCCTTCATCCCGCTGTCGATCCTGTGGTTCGGCCTGGGCAATCCGCCGGCCATCTTCCTGATTTCCATCGGCGCCTTTTTTCCGGTGCTGATGAACACCGTCACCGGCGTGCAGACCGTCGACGGTATTTATATCCGCGCCGCCCGCAATCTCGGGGTGCGGCCCTGGACCATGTTCACCCGCATCATGCTGCCGGCCGCCACGCCCTATATCCTGACCGGGGCGCGCATCGGCATGGGCACCGCCTTCATCGTGGTCATCGTTTCCGAGATGATCGCCGTGAACAGCGGTCTGGGGTTCCGCATCCTGGAGGCGCGGGAATATTTCTGGTCGGACAAGATCATCGCCGGGATGTTTTCGATCGGCGTTCTGGGGTTGGGGATCGATGTGGCGATGAGCCGCCTCAGCCGGGTTCTGCTCAAATGGCATCGTGGTCTGGAGAGCTGAGGAAATGACCGACGTCGATCTCGCCCTGTCGGCCAATCATCCGGTTCCGGCCTCCGTTCGGGACGGGTCGGGGCAGGCGGAGATCAGCGTGAAGGGGGTCGGCAAGGTCTTTCCGCGCGGCCTGGTCGAGGCGCTGAGGAATATCGATCTGGAAATTCCGGCGGGACAGTTCGTCAGCCTGCTGGGCCCGTCGGGCTGCGGCAAATCGACCTTGCTCAACGCCATCGCCGGCTTCGAGGCGCCGACCTCCGGGCGGATTCTGGTCAATGGACATGCGGTGAGCGGGCCGGGGCCCGATCGCGGCATGGTTTTTCAGGAATATGCGCTGTTTCCCTGGATGAGCGTGGCGAAGAACATCTCCTTCGGCCTGGACGTCAAGGGCGTGCCGAAGCAGATCGCCGCGGCGAGGGTCGATATGTTGCTGCAAAAACTGCGGCTGGCCGAATTCCGGGATCGCTACCCCAAGGATCTGTCCGGCGGCATGCGCCAAAGGGTGGCGATCGCCCGCGTTCTGGCCCTCGATTCGCCGGCCATGCTGATGGATGAACCCTTCGGAGCGCTCGATTCGCTGACCCGGCGCACTCTTCAGGACGAATTGCTGCGGATCTGGCAGGAATTCGGCAAGACCATCGTTTTCGTCACGCATTCGATCGAGGAATCGCTCTATCTGTCGGATCGTATCGTGGTGATGACCTATCGCCCGGGGACCATCAAGCGCGACCTGATGGTCGATTTGCCGCATCCGCGCGACCCCAGCAGCGCCGCCTTCAACCGCCTGAAGCGCGACCTGTCCCATCTGGTGATGGAGGAACAGACCCGTTCCGAAGAGTTGCTGGCGACCGGCGACTGAGCCGTTCGAGCCCACCGGACGCGCCGGTAGGATTTATCGATCGACGGATGGACGCGGATTTATGGTCGGCAGCCGACCCGTCCTGAATAAAAAGTGGCACCGGCCTCCGTGCCGGTGAAAAAGACTCCGCCGCGAAGCGGCGGACACCGGCGCGGAGGCCGGTGCCACTATTCCTTTTCATCCAGAGCGGGGCGGCCGCCGGACACCGTCATGGCGATCGGCTCAATCGGCCGCCTCGACTTGGCTGACGTCGCGCACGGCGCCTCTGGAGGCGCTGGTGGTGAGCGCCGCGTAGGCGCGCAGGGCCTGCGAGACGTGCCGTTGCCGGCTGACCGGCTTCCATGCCTTGGCGCCGCGGTCCTGCATGGCGCTTCGCCGGGCCTCCAGCTGTTCGGCCGTCAATCTGACGGAGAGCGTCCGGTTCGGAATGTCGATGTCGATGATGTCGCCGGCTTCGACCAGTCCGATGGCCCCGCCCTCGGCGGCTTCCGGGGAAATATGACCGATCGACAGGCCCGAGGAGCCGCCGGAGAAGCGTCCGTCGGTGATCAGGGCGCAGGCCTTGCCCAGGCCGCGGCTTTTCAGATAGCTGGTCGGATAGAGCATTTCCTGCATGCCGGGCCCCCCCTTCGGCCCTTCATAGCGGACCAGGACGACGTCGCCTTCCTTGACGTCGCCGCCCAGGATCTTGGCCACCGCCTCGTCCTGGCTTTCACAGATCACCGCCGGACCGGAGAACACCAGATTGCTCTTGTCGACGCCGGCCGTTTTGACGATGCAGCCTTCGAGGGCGATATTGCCGTACAGCACGGCCAAGCCGCCGTCCTTGCTGTAGGCATGCGCAATGTCGCGGATCACCCCTGTCGCGCGGTCGGTGTCCAGGGCGTCATAGCGGACGGATTGGCTGAAGGCCTCGGTGGTCCGCACGCCGCCCGGCGCCGCCCGATAGAAGGTCTGCACGTCCGGATCCTTCGAGCGCTGCACGTCCCATTGCCCAAGAGCGGCCTCCAGGCTGGAGGCATGCACCATTCCGACCTCGCGGTTCAACAGACCGGCCCGGTCCAATTCGCCGAGGATCGCCATGATGCCGCCGGCCCGATGGACATCCTCGACATGAACGTCGGACACGCTGGGCGCCACCTTGCACAGATGGGGAACCCG
Source organism: Rhodospirillales bacterium (assembly GCA_015654615.1). Classification (GTDB taxonomy): domain Bacteria; phylum Pseudomonadota; class Alphaproteobacteria; order Rhodospirillales; family Magnetospirillaceae; genus Telmatospirillum. The sequence continues at coordinate 19,167 of JAATGN010000224.1, read as the reverse complement.
GCGCGACAGCCGGTCGATGTCGGCAATGGTGAAATCGATCTCGCCCTCCTGGGCGGCGGCCAGCAGATGGAGCACCGTATTGGTCGAACCGCCCATGGCGATATCGAGCGTCATGGCGTTTTCGAAGGCTTTGACATTGGCGATGGCGCGCGGCAGCACCGAGGCGTCGTTCTGTTCGTAATAGCGCTTGGCCAGGGTGACGACGGTCCGTCCGGCCTCAAGGAACAATTCCTGGCGATCGGCGTGGGTGGCGACCAGGGAACCGTTGCCGGGCAGGGCCAATCCCAAGGCTTCGGTCAGGCAATTCATCGAATTGGCGGTGAACATGCCGGAACAGGAGCCGCAGGTCGGACAGGCGGAGCGTTCATATTCGGCGACGTCGGCATCGCTGACGCGCGCGTCGGCGGCGACGATCATCGCATCGATGAGGTCGACGGCATGGACCTTGTCGGCCGTTTTGACCTTGCCCGCCTCCATCGGTCCGCCGGAAACGAACACCGTCGGGATGTTCAGGCGCAGCGCGGCCATCAGCATGCCGGGCGTGATCTTGTCGCAATTGGAAATGCAGACCAGGGCGTCGGCGCAATGGGCGTTGACCATATATTCCACGGCATCGGCGATCAGCTCGCGGGACGGCAGCGAATAGAGCATCCCGGCATGCCCCATGGCGATGCCGTCATCGACCGCGATGGTATTGAATTCCTTGGCGATACCGCCGGACGCCTCGATTTCCCGGGCCACCATCTGCCCCAGGTCCTTGAGATGCACATGCCCCGGAACGAATTGGGTGAAGGAATTGGCGATGGCGATGATCGGCTTGCCGAAATCGCCGTCCGTCATTCCGGTGGCGCGCCACAGGCTGCGCGCGCCGGCCATGTTGCGGCCGTGGGTGGAGGTACGGGAGCGATATTCGGGCATGACCGGAATCCTTGAAGTTCGACGAAAAGGAGTGTCCGGAGAACATAGCGATGTGAGCCGCCAAGGGAAAGAATGAAGAGGCGTTTTTTTGTCGGGGGCGGGGTCGCCGACCACCCCGTCCATGAGATGAAACGAGGCCATTGCGCGTTCCGCACCGGCCGGCGGCCCGCCGCGCGGCGGAGTCTTTCCCGCCGGCGCGGAGGCCGGCGCCACTGACTCTGTTTTCTATCTCTATGTCCTATGCGCGGACCCGGGCCAGGAAGGCTTCGACCTCCTGGCGAAGAATTTGGACCGGCTCGCTCAGGTCATTGGCCGCCCACAGGACGCGAACGGCCGAACCGCAATAGCTGGCGGCCGATTGGGTGACCTCGACGACGCCCTCGGCGACCGTCCGGCTGTCGGTGCTGACGATGTCGACGCAATGACCGATGCGATCGGTGGCGCTGGCCTGCCGGGTCATCGCCCCATTGACCGAGGTGGTGATTTCGGCCATGCGGCGGATGGTGGCGCCGATGCTGCCGACCATTTGCGCGGTGCCGTCGGCCGCCTGGCGGATGGCATTGATCTGGCCGCTGATCTTGCCGGTCGCCTGCGCCGTCTGATCGGCCAGATTCTTGACTTCGCCGGCCACCACGGCAAAACCGCGTCCGGCCTCTCCGGCGCGCGCCGCCTCGATGGTGGCGTTCAAGGCCAGAAGATTGGTCTGCTGGGCGATCTTGTTGATCAATTCGAGGACGGCGCCGATTTCCCGGGTGGCGGCGGTCAATTCGACGACCCGGCGGTCGACCTGGTCGAGTTCCTCTTCACCGCCCTTGGAAATGGCCGAGGATTCGCCGATCAGGCGGGTCACCTCGGTGATCGAGCCGGTCAGTTCGGCGGCGGCCTCGCGGGCCGCCCGCACGCTGTTATCGGCCTTTTCCGCCGCTTCGGCCACCTGCAGCGACCGGCTCTCTCCGGCATGGCTCACGCGGTTCGCCATGCGCCGCGCCGTTTCGGCGATCGAGAGCGAGCCCTTGGAAACCTTGTCGACCACGCCGCTTACCGTGCTTTCGAATTGATCGGCGAGGTCGGCCATGGCCGTGCGCTTTTCCTCCTCGGCCCGCCGCATCAGGGCATCGTGTTCCTGTTGCAGGGCCACCATGGCCAGCGCGTTTTCCTTGAAGATGCCGACGGCCCGCGCCATGTCGCCGATTTCGTCCTTGCGGCTGGTGCCCGGAACCGCGACCGCATGCTCGCCGCCGACCAGCCGGCGCATGGTGTCCTCGATCAGTCGCAGGGGCGCGACGATGCTGCGCGAGAGCAGGAGCGACATCAGGAAGAATGCCAGCAAGGCCAGGGCGCCGGCCATCTCGGTGTGGCGGTTGATGGCGGCGCGGGTGTCCATCTGCTCTTTGCTGGCCCGGGCCGATCCGTCGCGGGCGTAACCGAACAGGGTGCCGATCAACGGCTTCAGCGTGTTCATTTGGCTGCGCAGCGCCTCGACTTCGGTGCCGAGGTCGGTCGAGGTTTCGGCGAAGGCGGCCATATCGGCCGTATAGGAGGCCAGCAAGGTGCGGAATCCCTCGGCGGTCGAGGCCGGCAAGCCCGATCCGTCGATCTTCAGATCGAACTCCATGCTGAACTTGCGATGCCTGCCCAGATGTTCATCGCCGCCGTAGAGCATGAAATCCTTTTCGGCCTGGCGCATCCCCAGCATCTTGTTCCACAAGGCGTCGAGATTGGGCCAGACCTTCAGCTCGTCCTCCATCGCCTTGACCGATTTGCGCAAGGCTCCGCGCAGGCCGGCGTCTTCGGTCAGGCCGAGCTTCTCCTCGGTCGCCACCACGGTCTCGAACTGTTGCGACAGGGCGGCCAATTGCTTGGTCAAGGCGTCGACCTCGCGGGCGACCGGGCGGGCGGTGGGCAGGGCGGCCAGTTCCTTGACATAAGACGACATCAGCGCGGCGGACTTGCGATGCGCCTCGGCCATTTCGGGCTGGCGCGTGCGCAGGAATTCCTGTTCGAGGGTCTGCATGGCCAGCGCCTCGGCCCGCACGTCGGCGACGAGGTCGCCTTGCCGGCGATAAGACTCCTGCTCGGCCATGGCCTGCGAAATCTTGCGTTCGCCTTGCATCGAGACCAGGCCGAAGACGGCGGAGGCGATCAGCGCCAGCAGCAGCAAAAGATGGATCCGCCGGCCCACCGGAATATTCGACAGCAAAGGAAAGCTGCCGTCCTGCCAGGCGCGCAGCCAGGCCATTCCGCCGAACCATTCGGCTTGCCCGGCGCTCGAGCCGCGTCCCAGCAGGGAATCGGCGGTGGAAGCCTTGACGCCCTCGGTCATCGACATGCTCCTTGCTCAGCCGACGATCGGCATCAGGGTGTTGAAGTGGGACGCAGCCAAAAGCCGCTTCACCTGGCCCTGCGGTGCTTGCAGCGTTATGTGCCCTTCGATCGCCTCTTTCAGCAGAAGCAGCATGCCGAGACCGGCCGAATCGATGAAATCCAGCTGGGAGACGTCGACATTCACCGGTCGGTGCGGCTGCTCGGACAGACGATCGACGATCGCGCGGAAATGTTCGTTGCCGTCGAAGGTCAGCCGGCCGCGCAACGTCACTTCGCGCGCCGAACCGGTATCCCTGATCTGGTATTCCACGGAATGCTCCACGATAGAAAGAGGGTCGGGCCGGGGCTCGGCAACGAGTCGAGGCAACGGCTGACCGGAGCACAAAATAAGCAAGTCCGCAGACTGGGCTGGGTGAAATTCATTTGAAGCTTTTGCGTCATATTCATGACAACAAAATAAAATGGTTCCAATATGGGGCTATCGTGGTTTTATTATAAATAAAAATTTATCGATTTTATAATCAAAGACCGTTCATATTGATTGTCCGATCACATTGATTGCCCACTCACGTTGATCGATTGTCATGTTGCGCGCGGCCCGGATCCACCGCGTCCCGGCGCGGCAATCCCGATTCGTCGAGTTCGCACCAGACCGGCGTGTGATCCGAACATTTTTCCTTGCCGCGCGGTCCCTTGTCGATGCCCGAAGCGACCAATCGATCCGCCGCCTGCGGCGACAGCAGAAGATGATCGATCCTGAGGCCCAGATCGCGCGGCCAGGCGCCGGCCCGATAGTCCCACCAGGAAAAACGATGCGCCTCGGTGTGGAAGGCGCGGAACGCATCGGTCAGACCGAGATGGAGCAAGCGGCGGAACCGCCTGCGTTCCTCGGGGTGGAACAGCACCTGGCCTTCCATGACGGCGACGTCGAAGACGTCGCCGTCCTCGGGAGCCACATTGTAATCGCCCCCCAGGACCACCGGCTCCTCCTGTCCCAGCAGCCATGCCGCACGCTCGCGGATGGCATCCAGAAAGGCCAGCTTGACCGGGAAACGGTCGGATTCGGTGGATTGTCCCATCGGCACATAGATCGACGCCACCCGGACGCCGTTGGCCAGTTTTGCCTCGATATAGCGGGCTTCGCCGCCGTCGCCGGCCAGTTCCCGCACCTTTTCCTCGATCGGCAGACGGGACAGCACGGCGACGCCGTTATAGGTTTTTTGCCCACGCAGGGCCAGGTGCCAGCCCTGACTTTCCAGTTCGAGCCTGGGGAATTCGGCGTCGACGCATTTGGTTTCCTGCAGCAGAACGACATCGGGGGCCGCCGTCCGCAGCCAGTCCAAGAGGGCGGCGAGGCGGGCCTTCACCGAATTGACGTTCCAGGTGGCGATCTTCATGTCACTGAATCCATTGTCATCTTTTCTTTTGCCGCGGCGATGGTGGCACGATTTCCGGCGTCCCTCAAAAGGCATTTGCGTCGGGGGCGCCCTCCCGATTTCGAATCTCTTTGCCGTTCCGCCGAATTGTCGGACATAATTTTCCGTCGTGCACGGATATGCGAAGGGGAATATCGGTGCGTTTTTCGGCATTGGTTGGATCTGGGATCCGGGGCGCGGCGCTTTTCCTGCTGCTTTTCGCGTTGCGGACGGCCCCGGCCGCCGCCCAGTGTCCGGAGACGCCGCCGGCGGCGCGCAACCCGAGCGTGCGCGTCGAAGTGCTCGAGCCGAAATTGGTCTATCGCCACGACGTCGACCTGTTCGGTTTGGGACGGATCAAGCATACCTTCGAAAAGGCTCCGACGGGCTGGGTCATGCTGGGCGTGACCATCACCAGCGACCATCTGGCGATTCAGGTGCGCCCGGTGCTGCTGCGCCGGGCCGACGGCCGGCTCTGCGTCTGGGTGACCGACGTCGCGGCGCGCCTCGGCGATCCGGAATTGGATGTCTATGTGGCGGCCAATTATCCGGAAGGCACCTGCGAATACGACGTGGTGCGCGAGCACGAGAACCAGCATGTCGAGATCAACCGCAGCGTGGTTCGCGCCTGGGGGCCGCGAATCGGCGCCCAGTTGCGCGATTTCGTGGCGCGATCCTTTCCGATGGTCGCCGCCACCACCGCCGACGTCCAAAAGATTCCCCGAACGCTGATGGATCGCCTGCAACCGCTTTTCGACGCCATGAACGGCGAACTGCGCCAGAAGAACGGCGCGATCGATACGCCGGAAAATTATCGGCGGACCGCGGCGCGCTGCAAGAACTGGTTCCCCGAGGGGACCCGGATGCCGGACCGCTAAGGGCTCGTTGAAAGTCAACCGCTCTGTTTTCATTGCGAGCCGAAGGCGCGGCAATCCAGGGGCCGCCCCCTTGTTGCTGGATTGCTTCGCTCCGCTCGCAAGAAAACGCCGTCATTGCGAGGAACGAAGCGACGCGGCAATCCAGAGTGCCAGGCTGTCCTGGACTGCTTCGCTGCGCTCGCAGTGACGGTATTTTCACCCAGGAGGGTCGACCCCGGTCGGTGCGGAACTCGCAATGACGCGATTACTTCTTAACAGGCGCTAATCCATCGATGCAAAGAGAAGAGCCGCCATTCCCCCCTCCCCTTGATGGGTTTGGGGGGCGTCAGGCTCGGGCGAAAAAGATGGCCGTCATGGCCAGGCCGATGAGGATGATCACCGCACGGACATGGTCGGGGTTCATTTTGCGGGCGATCCGGGCGCCGGCATAACCGCCGGCGACCGCCGAGACCAGCATGATCAGGGCCGGAGTCCAGGCGACCTGTCCGGCCACGACGAAACACACCACGGCCACCGCGTTGAGCAAGCCGGCCAACAGCGTTTTCAGGGCGTTCATCGCATTGATGTCGGTCAGTCCGAACAGTCCGAACAGGGCCAGCATCATGATTCCCATGGCGCCGCCGAAATAGCCGCCGTAGAGGGCGATGAGAAACTGGATGATGCAAAGCGCCGTCGGACCGAGATGGATGTGACGGCGCAGAAACGGCGTCAGCCGTTTGCCGGCGGCGAACAGGACGGTGGCGGCGAGCAGCAGCCAGGGCACCAATTCATTGAACGTATGCTCGGGCGTATAGATCAGCAGCAGGGCGCCGAGAATGCCGCCGGCCAGACTGACCGTCAGGACCGTCCGGGTCCGCAATCCCTCGATGGTCGGAAAGTCCTTCCGATAGGCCCAGGCGCTGGCCAGGGCGCCGGGGAAAACCGCCACGGTGCTGGTCGCATTGGCCATCACCGAGGGCACGCCGGCGAAAACCAGGGCCGGAAAGGTCAGGAAGGTCCCGCCGCCGGCAACCGAATTCATCAATCCGGCCCCAAAGGCGGCCACGACAAGAAGCAAAATGGTCATTGGGTCTCGATCCGGGGTTGCGTTTCGAGCAAACTAAGGGCCCGTGACGGATTGGGCAAGTCCGCGTGATCGTCGGAGGATGACGGCGGACCGCCGATTGGATAGGCTCGTCCGATGATCCAGGTGACGCGCACAATCATTCTCGATGAGGCCGATTTCGAGATTACCTTCGTCCGGGCCTCCGGCCCCGGCGGCCAGAACGTCAACAAGGTGTCGACGGCGGTCCAGCTGCGCTTCGATCTCGACAAGGCGCCATGCCTGAGGGGGGAGGTGCGGGAAAGGCTGGAGCGGCTGGCCGGACGGCGGCTGACCCAGGAGGGCGTGATCGTCATTTCGGCCAATCGCCATCGAACCCAGGAGCGCAATCGCCAGGACGCCGTCGAGCGCCTGCTCGAACTGGTCCGCGAGGCCGCCATCCTGCCGGTGAAACGGCGGCCGACCCGGCCGACCTTGGGATCGAAACGGCGCCGTTTGGAGGCCAAGGGGCACCGATCGACCGTCAAAAGCCTGCGCGGAACGGTTCCCGAGGATTAAAGACGATTAAAATCGTCCCTTCCATTGCCAGGCGCGTGCGACAAAGTATAGTGCATCAGGCGGATATGAGGTGACGGCATGGGCGGACGGCGGGAACTGTTGGCGGACGTGGTCGTCCAGGGCGCCGGGTTGGTGGCCAGCATCATCGGCGTCGGCATCTTGGTCTATCTCACCATGACCTGGGCGGACGACGTGGCCATGACGGCAGCTTTGACCTATGGCGTGACCCTGATCGCCATGTTCTTCTGCTCCCTGCTCAACGCCACCGTGCCCCACCCGCTGGTCCGCCTGATCGATCATTCGGTGATTTATCTGCTGATCGCCGGGACCTACACGCCCTTCTGCCTGCTGGTCATCGGGGGTGATCGCGGCATCACCTTGCTGATCGGCGTGTGGCTGGCGGCCGTCCTCGGCGTCGTCATCCGCGTTTTGTCGCACCGCCGCCTGAAAAGCGCGATGATCACCCTTTACGTGCTGATGGGCTGGTGCGGCCTGATCCATCTCGACGTCATCCTGCAGCGCCTGCATGTCGGCGCCTTGGTTCTGCTGGCCGTCGGCGGCGTCCTTTACACCGTCGGGGCGCCGTTGCATCGCTGGTCGAGGCTGCGGTATCACAGCGCCATCTGGCACGGCTGTGTTTTGGCGGCGGCGGCTTGCCATTATTCGGCGATCGTGCTGATTCTATCCGCGTTTCATGGGCTGCCGACGGCTTGAGCGGCGGCGTCCGATGTTTCCACCTGATTCGGCATGGGGCCACCCCATCTGAGCGACACCACAGGGAACCCTGATCGATGAAAACGGCGATCGCTATCCGTCACGTGCATTTCGAGGACCTCGGGCTCTTGGGGCCGGTGTTGTGGCGGGCCGGCTACCAAGTCGCCTATCGCGACGCGGGAATCGATCCCTTGGACCTGCACGATCTCGCCGCCGCCGATTTGCTGGTCGTCCTCGGCGGGCCTCTCGGCGCCTATGACGACGCGGCCTATCCGTTTCTCGCCGACGAGATCGCCGCCGTCTACCATCGCCTGGAACGCGACCGTCCGACCCTGGGCATTTGCCTGGGCGCCCAGATCATGGCGCGCGCCCTCGGCAAGCGCGTCTATCCCAGCGGCACCAAGGAAGTGGGGTGGGCGCCGGTGGAATTGACCACGGCCGGCCGGGATTCGGTCCTGGCGCCGCTGGACGGCGTTTCGGTCCTGCATTGGCATGGCGACACCTTCGATCTTCCCGACGAGATCCAGCATCTCGCCCGGACCCAGGCCGTCCCCAACCAGGCCTTTGCCTTGGGCGATTTCGGGCTGGCCCTGCAATTCCATCTGGAGGCCGACCCCCTGCAGCTGGAGCGTTGGTATATCGGCCATGCGGCCGAAATCGCTGCGCTTCAGGGGATCGACGTGCCGGCCTTGCGCGCCCAGGCCGCCCGCCATGCCTCCGCCTTGGTGCCGGTGGCGGACCGCATCTTCAGCGATTGGGTCAAGGGCTTGCCGCCGGCCCGCGTGCCGTCGATCCCGACCTTATGAAAGCGGGCCCTGTTTCATCTGCCGATAGGTGACGGCGGCGACCAGGCAATTGGCCGCCGCCATGCCGCCGAGCAATTCCTTGATGCCGAGGCCGGCTCCCAGCAAGGCGGCGGCGACGCCGGCCGCGACGGTCATGAAAAGGGCGTTCATCACATTGTTGGCGGCGATGACGCGGGCCCGGTGGCCCGGTTCGGCCTTTTGCTGCAGCAATGTGTAGAGCGGAACCACATAAAGCGCGGCGGCGATCGAGATGGCCAGCAGATCGGCCGACAGACGCCAGGCCATGGGCTGCGCCAGAAAATCGCCGAGCCCCAGCAAGGCGTCGCCGGTCCCGGCCGGGAGATGGGCCGACCAGACGAAATCGAGGCCGAAGGCGGCCATGCCGCCCAGGCCGAACGGCGCCAGCCGCAGGCCGGCCTTGCCCCGCAAGAGCCGCTGGCAAAGCAGCGAGCCGACGCAGATCCCCAGGCTGAACATGGCCAGGAACAGCGAGACGACGCTGGGACCGGCGTGCAATGCATCCTTGGCGAAGGCGGGAAACTGCGTGAGATAGGTGGCGCCGGCCAGCCAGAACCAGGAGACGCCCATGATCAAGCCCAGCAGCGACGGCGTTTGGGCGATGTCGCGCAGCAGCCGACAGGTCTGGCCGGCAAAATTCCAATCGACGGACAGGTCCGGGGCCGACGCCCTGGTCGGCGGGATGGCGAGGCTGGCGATCCAGCCCGCGAGCGCCGCGGCGACCACCGTCGACTGAACGATGAGGATGCCGTTTTTTTCCAGGATCGTCAGGGCGCCCATGATGGTGCCGGCCAGGATGGCGATGAAGGTTCCCGCCTCGACCAGCCCGTTGGCGCCGAGCAATTCGTTTTCGGCCAGCAGATCGGGCAGGATGCCGTATTTGAGCGGCCCGAACAGCGCCGCCTGGGCGCCCAGCAGGAACAGGGCGGCCAGCAGCATCCACGGCGCCCCGATGGCGAGGGCCGCGGCGGCGATCAGCGCCGCCGCCAATTCCAACAGTTTCGAGGCGCGGATGACCCGCGCCTTGTCGAAGCGGTCGGCCAATTGCCCGGCGGCGGCCGAGAACAGGAAAAAGGGCAGCACGAACAATGCCAGGGCCACCGTGGCCAGCACCTTGCCGCCGGCGGCCTGGTCGCCGCCCAACCGGTACAGGATCAAGACGACGGTCGCATTCTTGAACAGGTTGCCGTTGAAGGCCCCCAGGAACTGCGTGACGAACAACGGCAGGAAGCGGCGACGGGCCAGCAGGGCGAAGGGGCTCACGGCTGGACTCCGGGGCTTCGTCGAATGCCGCGAACCGGCCCGATGATGACGATCATGAAAGTCATTGCGATTGCGCCGCCGATGCTGTGATGCGGGATCCGACGGATTGACTATGGCAGGAAAGCGACCGTCGGGGAATTCGGGAACCTGTGCGGACCGTCACTGCGAAACGGCCGTCTGGCTCCCCTAGAATGGCCCCGGCCAATCGTTCCGCCGGGGAAGACGGGTGCTTCGTCCTCTTTTATCGCTTTTCCCGATAGAAATCGTAAGATCCGGTTGGGAGACGGAGAGACAAAAGAACGTCTCCAGGGGGCATCGTCCGTTGTCCATGCCGCAACGATGACTATTTTCGGATGTATGGATCGTCGCTCCCGCCACCCTTGGATCGGCGGCGATCCAAGGGTGGCGGCGATGGAATGGACGGAAACGGCGTAACTGACGATACGCCCCAGAAAAAACGCCGGGAAAAAGATCGCTGGGTCGCCTTCGGCATGACACCGATCGCCCTGTTCGGGGAGTAGCGATTGAATGGCGAGATTGAGGAAAGTCCATGTGACGACCGGCGTTGCCTGGGTCGAAGCGCCGGATGTCGGATTGCATGTGCTGTGCGGATGCCCGGCCGACGCCGTGAAGCATCTGATGCGCCGCGGTCTGATCGTCGAGACCGAGCGCGCCGGCGTCACCTTCGAGACCGGCCCCAACGCCATTCTGTTGTCCGACGTCATGCTGCAGAACGGAACCTTCTGCAACCTGGCCGAATTTCCGGTCCTGCAGATGCTCTATCGCCAGGGGGCCATCCTGCCCAACCATCCCAACAATTCGGGGGAGAAGCCGATGCTGATCGGCCGGCGCGAGCAGGTCGAATCGCAGCTTCATTACATTTATCGCGGCAATTACGGTTTGGTGAACCGCGAAGAGATCATCGCCACCGGCATCAAGCCGGATCTGGCCGACGAGATGATGGCGCTGAAGCTGAAATTCGCCTTCGGCCGGATTCGCCATCCCAAGGAACTGCTCGATGCGGTGATTCTGGGCAACGAGCCGGTGACCCTGAAAGGCGGCGTCGTTCTCCGCCGCTTGGGCCTCAACAATTTCCAGTTTCAGCTGGACGAGGAAATCGTCTCCGTCGATCTCAATCTGCCCGCCGGCGTCACCTATGCCCCGCCCTATACGCTGGGCGCGCATCGGGTCGACCGCGGCTATTTCTCGGTCATCCATTCCGGGGAGGGGGACGGTTGGGACCCCGACCGGCCGAGCATGGCCAGCGTGCTGATCTTCCAGGGGCGGATCTATCTGATCGATGCCGGGCCCAATGTGCAGCACAGCCTGACGGCCTTGGGAATCGGCGTCAACGAAATCGAGGGTCTGTTCCATACCCATTGCCACGACGACCATTTCGCCGGTTTGACCAGCCTGCTGCGGGCCGATCGGCGCATCAAATATTACGCGACGCCCCTGGTCCGCGCTTCGGTGATGAAGAAGCTTTCGGCGCTGTTGTCGATCGAAGAAGACAGCTTCGCCGACTGCTTCGATGTCCGCGACCTGGTTTTCGACAAATGGAACGACATCAGCGGACTCGAGGTCAAACCGCTGCTTTCGCCGCATCCGGTGGAAACCAGCCTGTTCTTCTTCCGATCCTTGTGGGAGGAAGGCTATCGCAGCTATGCGCATTTCGCCGACATCGTCTCGCTGGACGTCTTGGCGCAGATGCGCGCCGCCGAGGGCGCGGCCGGCATTTCGCAATCCTTCTACGAAAAGGTGGTGTCGGATTACGCCGCTCCGGCCGAGGTCAAGAAGCTCGATATCGGAGGAGGGCTGATCCACGGCGTGGCGGAAGATTTCCGGGGGGATCCGTCGGGGAAGATCATTCTCGCCCATACGGCCAAACCCTTGAGCGTCACCGAAAAGGAGATCGGCTCGGGCGCGCCCTTCGGGACGGTCGATGTGATCATCCCCGGCAACCATGACTATGTGTGGCGCAATGCCTATGATTCGCTCCGCACCTATTTTCCCAACACGCCGCATCATGAACTGCGGGTCCTGCTCAACAGCCCGCTGGTCTCCGTCAATCCGGAAAGCATCCTGGTGCATGAGGGCGAACTGGTGGGCAGTGTCTATCTGGTCATCACCGGCACGGTCGAGATGATCGAGGCCGGCTCGCCGGTCAACGGCCTGCTGTCGGCCGGCGCCATCCTGGGCGAGGTGGCCGGCATCGAAGGCAGCCCGGCGCGCAAGACATACCGGGCCGCCAGCTTCGTTCAGGCGCTCAAGATGTCGGTGCGGCTCTATCGGGAATTCATCAAGCGGAACGGCTTGCTCTCCGAGGTCATGGCCTTGGAGGAGCGCCGCAATTTCCTGCGATCCACCTGGCTCTGCGCCGAGGCCTTGACCGAAACCACCCTCGATCGCCTGGCCAAGGATATGCCGGTCCTCAAATTCGAAGCCGGCAAATATATCGAGCCCCTGGGATGGTTGGCCCTGGTCAAGAGCGGCGCGGCCGAATTGACCATCGGCGGCGAGGTCATCGAGACCCTGGGGCCCGGAGATTTCTTCGGCGAGGAGGAGGCGATCTTCAACAGTCCCGCCCTGTTCCGCGTGCGGGCCTCCGTTTCGTTGGAAATTTATCTGATGGCCGCCGCGGTGGCCCGCGAAGTGCCGGTGATGCGCTGGAAACTGATGGAGAGCCACGAGCGGCGGATGCACGCCTGCGTCATGGACTGCGGACGCGCCGAGGTTCCGGTGGTCCGCTGGCGCGACGAATACAGCGTCAATATCCAGCGGATCGACACCCACCATAAGAATCTCTTCGTGCGGGCCAACACCTTGTACAACGCCGTCAGCCAGGGAAGAGCCCACCATGAAATCCAGGAATCCCTGGGCTTCCTCGTCGACTATGCCCGGTTCCATTTCCACGAGGAGGAACAGCTGATGGAGCGCTACGATTACGCCGATATCGACCAGCACCGCCTCAAGCATCGTCGTTTGATGGAGCAGGCCTTCGAAATGCAGCGCCGGTTCGAAGAGGCCGGTGAAATGAACAGCGCCGAGATCGCCGCCCTGCTCCGCGACTGGGTGGTCGGTCACGTCCTGACCGACGACCGCCGATTCGCCCAGGCCCTGAACGCCCGGGGGATTTATTGACCCGCTATTCAGCCGGATCGCCGTCGACCAGAACGACCAGCAGGCGTTTCGGGCCATGGACGCCGATGACGGGGTCGGCTCCAAGGGACGTCGTGCAGGAGGGGCCGGACAGCAAAAGCAGATTGGTCGGCATCCGGCTCCGCCAGTCCTGTTCCCGCATCGCCTGGCCGAGCGTGTCGTAGATCCGGCGGCAGTCGAGCAGGGCGACATGGACCGGCGGTATCAGGGAAAGACTGCGCGGTTCCAGCGGGTCGGACCACAGAATCAGGCTGCCGGTCTCGGCGATGCCGCCGCGCGTCGAGGTGACGCCGGCGCCGCCTTGGGCGAACAATTCGTCCTTCCAGTCGGCCAGCGGCCTTTGAAAGGGGATCAGCGGGGCGCTGACGTTCCATCCGGCGGCGATTTTCCGCCCCAGGCGCGTGGTCGGGGCATAGATGCAGCCGGGGATGCTGTTCGCCGCCAGCCAGGCTTGCAGCGCCGCCAGCCAGTCGCCGCCGCGGGCGTCGAGGAATTCGCTGCCGGCGCTTTCCATTTTCTGCCGCAGGCGGCCGACGCGGTCCCCGGCGTTCGACCGACGCGGACCGCCGACGGAATGAGCTTTCGGCGGCGCGTCGGCCTTGTCGTGGGCCGTGCCGATACCGACGCCGTCGCGAAGGTAGCGCAGCGCCTTGCGCCAGGGAGAGTCGGCGAGGGGCGGGGGGCGGGCGTCGTTGAGAATGATCAGATGGACGGCGTCGGGACCATCCTTTTCGCCGGGGCGTCGCGGGCCGGAGATCATGCTGACGTAAGCGGCGATTCCCTGGCCCGAGACCGAACGGGTGTGAAGGGACAACAGGGGCGCAATGTCCTCGAGCCGGGGAATCATTTTCTCCAGAGGCATGACGGCGATATGCAGCCGGGGCACGGTGCTGCACATCCGGGCGTTTCCCTCGTTCTCGACGAGAACCAGGGTCCCGGTTTCGGCGACGGCGAAATGGACGCCGCTCAAGCCGGCCTCCGCCGCCGCGAATTCGTCCCGCAGCGTCTGTCGCGCCCTGTGGAGCCGGTCGCCGATGCCGGTGTCGGCCGGGCTGGAAAGGCGCGGGCCCCGCGCGTCGTCCCGGGACGCGGGCGCGATGGCCGGCGAGGACGATGGGGGGGCGAACCGGCGCAGGCTGCCGGCCAGATCCGATTCGGCCACCGCGACGCCACGGCTTCCGACGGCCTGTTCCAGGGCCGTCTGGGCGCCGATGGCGCTCTGGCTCTTGACCATCCGGTCGATCCGTTCTTCGCCGATCAGCCGGGCGACGATGGCGTTGCCCTGCTCGACCGTTTCCGCCCAATGGATGCGGACGCCGTTGGCGACCAGGTTTTTCTTCAGCATTTCCAGCAATTCGGGCAGATGCCGCCGGGTCTGTTCGCGGACCGCGCTTTCCAGGGCGCGCAACGCCATCCATTCGTTGTGGTCGGAAGAATGGCCTGTCCGGTGATTTTTCAGGCTTTGCAAGGCCTGGCCACTTTCGCGGAAATGCACCGCATTCGGTCGGGCCGCGTTGCGAGCCACTGTCTGGGGGTCTTCCATGAGGGCCTCCTCCGTGACAGCCGGGACCGTCCGGCAGCCGTAGAGTAGCAAAATGGCGGCCTGAAATCTCCATGGTTGTGGCGTTGGGGGCGGGACGACCCTGTTCGAGCGTTCGCAATGACGGAGAGGAAAACGAAGCGGTCATATGCCGGAAAAGCCCTCCCCCCATCAAGGGGAGAGGGCTTCACGACCATCGCGCTCTAGTCGGTGATGACCAGGATGACCAGCTGCTTGGGGCCGTGGACCCCATAGCACAGGATGCCTTCGATGTCGGCGGTCTTGGACGGCCCGGAAATCAGCAGGGTGTTTCCCGGCGGCTTCTTGTTCCAGTTCAGCTTGGCCACGGCTTCGGGGAAGGAATCGAACATCTTGGAGGCTTCCAGGACGGCGATATGGATGGGCGGCACCAGGGACATCAGCCGCGGTTCGACGGCCGACGGCCAGACGATCAGGGAGCCGGTGTCGGCGATGGCGCCCATCGTGCCGGTGATGCCGGCATCGATGTCGTTGATCATCACCGTCTTCATCTCTTCGATCGGCTTGTCGTAGGGGACCAGCTGCGGGCCGGGCTCCGCCGCCCAGGCCGCATCGAGGGCGCGGCCGATGTCGGTGTCGGGGGCGTAAAGCAGGTTCCGGGCCTGCTTGTCGGTCAGGACCCGGCGCAGCGTCGCCGCCAGATCGGCCCGTTTGGTCTCGATGATTTCGCCCTTGACCGCGCCCATCAGGCGGCGGAACCGCTCCATGGCCGGCTCGGTCGTCGTGGTATAGGGCGTCCAGGCGGGCAGGTCCGGAAGGGGCTTCTTGGGAGCCTTGCGCAGGCGTTCGAGAATGGCCGAGCGAGCGTTACTCATCGCGGATGCCCCTTTCACGAGCCAGATCATAGATGGAACGGGATGCGAACTGCGGTTTGGCGCGGACCGAGGTCCACTGCTTCAGCAGGGGAAGGCCGGCCGGCATCAGGTTGCCGATCTTGCGCAGCCACCAGGTGCCCCAGCGATAGAGCAGGGGAGAGGCGTACATCGTCTTCCAGCCGAACCAGATGACGTTTTCGGTGCCGCTGTTCCGGCTGCCGCCGCCTTTCACCGAATCTCCCGACGGACGGATCGATTCGCGGCGCAGGCGGACGATCAGGTCGACCAGGGGAATCTTCACCGGGCAGACCTCGGCGCAACGGCCGCAGAGGGTGGAGGCGTGCAGGACATCGCCGGCCTTCTCGATGCCCTGCATTTGCGGATTGAGGATTTCGCCGATCGGACCGGGATAGGTGTATTGATAGGCGTGTCCGCCGATGCGGGTATAGACCGGGCAATGGTTCATGCAGGCGGCGCAGCGGATGCAGCGCAGTCCTTCCCGCAATTGCGGATCGTTGTAGATTCTGGTCCGGCCGTTGTCGAGCAGCACCAGATGGACTTCCTTCGGTCCGTCCTTCTCGCCGGCCTTCCGCGGGCCGCTGATGATGTTGACATAGGTGGTGATCGGCTGGCCGGTCGCCGAGCGGCAGGCCAGGCTGATCAGGGGGGCGGCGTCTTCGAGCCGTTCGATGACCTTTTCGATGCCCATCAGGGCGATATGCATCGAGGGCAGGTGGGTCGACATCCGCCCGTTGCCTTCGTTGGACATCAAAACCAGGGAACCGGTGTCGGCGGCGGCGTAATTGACGCCGGAGAAGCCGGCGTCGGCATTGGCGAACAACTGGCGGAGCACGCGCCTGGCCGCGGCGGTCAGCTCGTCCGGGTCCTCGGTATAGCCCTGTCCGTCGATCTTTTCCTGGAACAGCTTGCCGATTTCGCCCTTGTTCTTGTGGATGGCCGGCATGACGATATGCGACGGGCCTTCGCCGGCCAGCTGGATGATATATTCGCCGAGATCGGACTCCAGCGCCTTGATGTCGTTTTCTTCGAGGAAATGATTGAAATGCATCTCCTCGGAGACCATCGACTTGCCCTTGATGATCGAGCCCGCGTTCGCCTTCTTCAGGATGTCGAGGATGATCTTGTTGCCTTCCTCGACCGACTGGGCCCAATGCACCTGAATGCCGTTGGCGATCAGATTCTGTTCCAACTGGACCAGAAGATCGGGCAGTTTCGCCAGCGCCCGGTCCTTGATGGCCTTGCCGCGGGAGCGCAGCAGCTGCAGTTCGTCCTGGTCGGGGAACTGGGCGGCGCGTTTGGTCATCAAGCCGGTCATGACGCGGCGGAAGTTGGTCCGCAGTTGCTGGTTGCCCAGCGCCTTGACGGCGGCGTGCTCGAAATCGTGGCTCAACTCAGGCATCATGCGCCTCCCTTTCCAATGCGCTCGAGCAGAAACTCGGCGATGTGGCGCCCCTTGACCGGGGTTTTGGATTTTTTCATGGCGCCGGAGATGTTCATCATGCAGCCCATGTCGCCCGAGACCACCTGCGTGGCGCCGGTGGCGACAATGTTGCTGACCTTGTCCGTCACCATGGCGGCCGAGATTTCCGGCAGGCGCACCGAGAAGGTGCCTCCGAAGCCGCAGCATTCCTTCTCATAGTCGGCTTCGACCAACGTCACGTTGGAAAGGCTGCGCAAAAGCTGTTTCGGCTCTTCGACCACGCCCATTTCGCGCATCGAGTGGCAGGAGCCATGCCAGGTGACTTTCACCGGCTCGCCTTTGTCGACCAGCTTGATATCCATCACATGGACGAGGAAGAAGGTCAATTCGTAGACGCGATCGCAAAAGGCCAGGACCTCGGGAAGTTCGGGCATTCCTTTGAACAGCTCGGGATAATGGGTCTTCATCATCCCGGCGCAGGACCCCGACGGCACGACGATCGGCCAATTCTTGGGAAAAGCGGCCAGCTGGGCGCGGGCGACGGTCCGGGCCTCTTCGTAATAGCCGCAATTGCGGGCCGGCTGGCCGCAACAGCTTTGTTGACCCGGCATGACGACCGTGGTGCCGGCTCTTTGCAGCAGTTCTATCCCGGCCATTCCGGCCTCCGGATAGAACAGATCAACCAAACAGGTGGGGAAGTAATAAACAGTGTCGGGTCGACCCGGCAGGGAGTTCTCGCTCATTGGCATTCACCTTCGATCTTGGCCGAGGCTTCGCGCTTCGATTTCCCTTATCGGCTACAACTTTTTACCACATGTGTAAAGTGGTAAAAAATTTTTACCAAAAAAAGACCGAAAAGGGCCAGGCAAAGTCTGTCCGGAATGCCGATGCGCCGCTTGCGTCCCGCCGGTTATTCCTCGGGATCGTTCAATTGGACGAGGCTGGCGCGGCCGGTGCGGCGCAACGCCACGGCGGCGCGTTGTTCGGCGACCCGGCTTTCCTGCAGGGTGTCGCGGATGTAAAGGACATGATTTTCCGAGGCGCGGCGAGCCCGTTCCGGTTCACGCGCCATCACCGCGTCGTAGATCGCCTTGTGCTGGCGCAGGAGCAATTCCCGCACGCCGGCGCGGGCGTGGAAGCGGTCGCGATCGTAAAAGACGTCCTGATGCAGCATGACGAAAATATTGCGCATCACATGTTCCATCACCGCATTGTGCGAAGCGGCGTAGATGGACAGATGAAACTCGCGATCCGCTTCGTATTCCGCGGCCGGATTGGTACTTTCCAGGGCGGCGACCACCGCATGATAGGCGCGGGTGATGCGGGCGCGTTCCTTTTCCGTGGCTCTTTCGGCCGCCATCTGGGCCGACATCCCGGCGGCGATGAAACGGAACTCGAGATAATCGAAAGCCGTTTCCGGATGGGATTTGAGCAATCCGGCCAAAGGAACGCTTTTGCAGTCCTCGTCGTTCAACGCAATCATCAGAAGGGTCTATCCAGATGTTTCATTCGGAATCGGGCGCATCGGCCAATTGCAGGTTCTCGGGAGAGGCGCCGTCGCTCGGAATATTGGAAACGATGCGCCGCAGCGACTTTTCCAGGCGCGAGTCGGATTTGTCGATTTCGTGCAGGGCGGCCTTGGTGAAATTCACATGCGCCTCGGCCGCGGCGCGCGCCGCTTCGGCGTCCCCGCTCATGATGGCGTCGTGGACGGCGCGATGCTGATCGAGCAGCAGCGCCCGGACCCCCTTGCGGGTATAAAGCTTGCTGCGGTTGTAGAGCACGTCCTTGTGCAGCACGTCGCCCAGGCTGCCCATCACATGCAGCATCATGAGATTGTGGCTGGCTTCGTAGATCGACAGATGGAAGGCCGTATCGACATCGGCTTCCCGGTGGGGGTCCCGGGTCATTTCGTTATGCGCCGCTTCCATCGCCGTGAAATGCGCATGGACCATTTCGCGGTCGATGTCGCTGGCGCGCAGGGCGGCGAAATAAGCCGCGGTCCCCTCCACCGTGCCGCGAAATTCCAGATAGTCGTATGTCGAGCTGGGTTCGTTGACCTCGAGCATCTCAAGCAGCGGCGTGCTGAAACCGTCGCCTAAAAGACGGGACACATAGGTTCCGCCCCGGCCGCTGTGCAACAGACCGCGCTGTTCCAGCAAATCAAGCGCCTCGCGGAGCGAGGGGCGCGAAACATCCAGCTGCTGCGCCAGGTCGCGCTCCGCCAACAATCGGT
>JAATGN010000428.1 GCA_015654615.1 Rhodospirillales bacterium | reverse complement strand
TCAGGGCGAAAGCGGAGGTCTGGCCGGGGTTGTTGGGCAGTTCGAACTGGCTGACCGACGAGCCGAGGACGACGCTGAGGCGGTTCGTCGGATTGAGCAGATAGGAGAAATAGCCGAACCCCTTGCCCTGGTCGGTATGGTCGTGCAGCGGATGAAGATCCGAGGTCGGCGGCTCGATGCCCTGATTGTCGCCGAGATAGCTGCCGGTGACGAAATAGTTGAACGCCCCCGCGCTGCCGCCGTATTGGACCGACGGCTGCATCGTGCTGTGGCTGCCGCCGTAGAAGTCGGCGAGGCCGCCCTGCTCGAAGGCGCCGCTCTTGGTCTGGATATCGACCACCCCGGCGGTCCGATAGCCGTATTGGGCGGGCAGGGCGCCGGTCAGCAGCTGGGCCCGATCGACGATGCGGCTGTCCAGCACCTGGCCGAACCCGCTGATGCCCTCGGGCAGCAGGATGCCGTTGAGGCGGTACTGCAGGTTGGCGTGCTCGCCCCGCACATGGACCTGGCCGTAGGAATCGCGGGCGACGCCGGGGGCCTGTTCGAGAACCTGGTTGAACGAGGTGTTGGCCCCCTGCGGCAGGTCCTGGATCGTCTTGGCGTCGAAGCCGTAAGCGCTGGTGCCGGTCTGCGGCGAAAGGTCGTTGCGGGCCTCGTCGAGCTGCTTGGCGATCATCGCCATGTCCAGCGCCGCATGGGCCCGCAGCACCAGCTCGGTGCTCGCCGGGCCGGCCGTCTCGGCCGAAACCACGGCGGTCGCCGCGTCATAGTCGTCTTTGCTGGCGACCACGGCATAGGTGCCGCGCGACACGCCGGGGAAGGCGAAATGCCCGTTCCGGTCGCCGGTGGTTGTGGCCACGGTTTTGCCGTCGCTGCCTTCCAGCGTGACGACGGCGCCGGCGAGCGGCCGTCCCAGCGCGTCGCGAACCACGCCTTGGATGGCGGCCTGCTGGGCCAGGGCCGGTTGGGTGAAAGCCATCAGCAAGACCACGGCGGTGGCGGTTTGGTACCGATTCATATCCTCGTCCCCACGAAACGAAATGTTATAACGTTACATATACCGGGAATATGCAATGTTATAACATAACGAGTCAACCGCCGCTTTTGGGGATGTTTCGCACCGGCGGTGGGCTTCGCTGCGCCAAGAAAAGAAGCGTGAGTGGCACCGGCGTCCCCGCCGGTGGAAAGGACTCCGCCGCGCAAGCGGCGGACACCGGCAGGGACGCCGGTGCCACTTTTCCTTATTCTTCCAGGATGGGGCGGCGTCCCGCCCTGGATGAAAAAGTCGTCACTGCGAGCGTCGCGAAGCAGTCCAGCACCGGCGGTGGGCTTCGCTGCGCCGAGAAAAGAGGCGTGAGTGGCACCGGCGTCCCCACCGGTGCCACGCCATGATGGAGAAACAAGCGAATCGGTTATTTCCGAACGGGCGCGGAGATAAGCCCTCTCCCGATCGGCGTCTCGCTGGAAATTCAGTCCAGACCGAAGGTGCCGCGCAGTTTGGACAGATCCTCGGCCAGGGTGGTGATCGGACCCTGCAAGGCCGTGCGGTCGGCCGGGCTCAGTTTGTCATAGGACTGGAAGCCGCCGCCCTTGACGGCGTATTTGTTCAGCACCTGGTCCACCGTCGCCAGATTGGCGTCGATCTTGTCGCTCAGGGGTTTGTCGGCTTTCAGGGTCAGCGGATGCAGCAGGACGACGATCTTTTGGGCGCCGTCGACATTGGCGCGGAAATCCCACAGATCGGTGCCGCTGTAGCGGTCTTCCTCGCCGGAAATCTTGGTCGAGGCCACTTCCTCGATCAGCGCGGCGGCCCCCCCCACCATCTTTTCGGGAGGGATGGTCAGATCCTTGACGCGGTTTTGCAATTCGGTCACGTCGGCCTTCAGCTTGTCGGCGAAGGGGGCCAGTCCGGCGGTGGATTTTTTCGAAAACAGGCCGTATTCGATGCGATGAAAACCGGTGAAGTCGGGATCCGCTTCCTTCTGTTCATGATCGTCGGCCCGGGAATCGATGGCCTTGTCCAGATCGTCGAACAGTTCCGCCACCGGCTCGATGCGTTCGTAATGCACGCGGGTCGGCGCGTAAAGCGCCTGGGCGGTCTTCAGGTCGCCGGATTTCACCGCGGCGGTGAATTTCGCGGTCTCGGCCGCCAGCTGTTTCACCTCGGCGGCGATATAAATTTTGTAGTCGGCGACCGGCTGGACCAATTCCATCGGCGAGACCGCGGATTCGGCCGCCGGGGCGGAGGTGGCGGCGCAAATCGCGGCCGCTCCGACGAAAAATGCGACAAATGATTTCATGGAAAGATCCTTTTTGTAAGAACGATGGTCGGTGGTTCCTGTTCTTCAGACCGCGTCCAGCATGGTCTGACCCAGATAGGCGTCCTGCCGGGCGACTCCCGGCAGGACGAAGAAATAGCCGCCGCCGATGGGCTTGATGTATTCCTCCAGCGGTTCGCCGTTCAGACGGTTCTGGACGGTGATGAAGCCTTTCGCCAGATCCGCCTGGAAGCAGATGAAGATCAGCCCCATGTCGAGTTGCCCGGCCTTGGTGATGTCCCGGGAATAGTTGAAGGCGCGGCGCAGCAGCAGATTGGCCTGGCTTTCGGCGGTGCGCGGATTGGCCAGCCGCATGTGCGAGGTCAGCGGCACCAGTTTGCCCTCGGGATCGCTTGCGAAGTCCGGATCGTCGAATTCGCGGGCCTTGCCCAACGGGGCGCCGGTGGCCCGCTCGCGGCCGAAAATCATCTGCTGCTCCTGCAGCGGCGTGCGGTCCCAGCGTTCCAGATAGTGGCGGACGATCCGCACCACCTGATAGCTGCCGCCGGCGGTCCAGGCCGGTTCGCCGGACCCCGGCTGCACCCAGACCACCCGCTCCATCGTGGCCCTGTCGGAAATGTCCGGATTGCCGCTGCCGTCCTTGAAGCCCAGCAGATTGCGTCCGGCCCCGGCGTCGCCCGGCGGCTTGTGGGGCAGGAAGCCGTCCATCCGCCAGCGGATCGCCAGCTGATCGGGGAAATGCTTCACGATGTCGCGAAGGGCATGAATGTTGGTTTCCGGGGTGTCGGCGCAGAATTGCAGCAGCAGGTCGCCATGGCAGAGGGCGGCGTCCAGCGCGTCGTTGGGAAATTTGCCCATCTTCGCCAGATGCACCGGCTTGATTTTCGCCAGTCCGAAACGGTCGTCGAACAGCGAGGCGCCGACCGCCACCGTGATCGTCAGATTGCCGGGCGCGATGGTCGAGCCCAGCAGGCCCGAATCCACGGGCGGAAACTTGGGGTCGGCGCTGGGGGCGGGGCCGCCCTCGGTCAGGAATTCGATGCGCTGGGTCAGCCCCGCCAGCAACCGCTGCAGCTCCGCCCTGTTCCGCGAAAGAACGTTGAACGCGGCCAGGGCGCCGGCGCTCGGCGGTGGATTGGTGATGCCCGACTGATGGTCGCCCCGGAAGGGCTGGGACGGCGAGCCGGGCGCGGCGTCCGCCGCCCGGGCCGGGGCGGCGGACGCCGTCAGCCCGCCGAGGGCGGCGGTGCCGCCCATCAGGCCCAGGCCCAGAAGCATCTTGCGGCGGTCCGGCAAGGTCGGCCGGTCGTCCCGGTTCGGAGGGTCGGCTGGGGGGAATTGGCGCATGGTTCAGACTCCTCGATGGCGTTTTGTGGCGTGGACCGTCGCCGGCCCGGTTCAACCGAGGCCCAAGGCCCGGCGCAGCTCGGACAGATCTTCCGTCAGGGTCTTGAGGCGTCCCTGAAAGGCGTCGCGGTCGGTCGGGCTCAACGGGATGGAGGCTTCGGAGCCGTCCGCCGACGGTACGGACCGGGCCAGAATCTCGATGGCGCCGGCCAGATCGGCGTCGATGCGGTTGCTCAGGGCCGGATCGGCTCTTTCGGTCAGGGGGCGCAGCAGGACGACGATTTTCCGCACGCCCTCCAGATTGGCCAGACGGCCGGACAGGCCGAGGTCGCCGTCTTCGCCGCCGGCCAGAGCGGCGGCGGCCATCTCGCGGACCAGCCCGGCGGCGCCCTCGACCATCTTGTCCGGAGGGATGGACAGGGTGCCGAGGCGGCTTCGCAGGCTGACGAGGTCGGCGTTCAATCTCTTGGCGGCGACGGTCAGGCCGGCGGTGGATTTCTTCGAAAACAGGCCATGTCCGATGCGGGGGAAACCGGCCGGGCCGGGGGTGTCCTCCTTGCGGTCGGGGTCCGCGGCGCGGGAATCGATGGTCTTGTCCAGATCGCCGAACAGTTCGGCCACCGGCGCGATGCGTTGGTAATGGCGGCGGGCCGGGGCATAGAGGGCCTGCGCCCGGGCCAGATCGCCGGCCGCGATGGCGTCGGCGACGCCTTGCGTGGCGGTTACCAGGTCGTCGGCCTCGCCCGCGACATAGACCTTGTATTCGGCGGTTGGCCCGATCAGCTGCACCGGCGACGGTTTGGCCGGTTGCCGGGCCGTGGTGCCGCCGGCGTTGGTGACCAGCAGCTTTCCACGCGGATTGCCCAGCAATCCGCAGGTGATGTCATAGTCGCCGGGTTGCAGGGTGGTGGTCAACTTTTGCGCGAGGCCGGGGGCGATGTTTTCCCGCTCGTCGACCACGATGACGCCCTGCAGGATTTCCCATTCCAGCACGCGGGAGCTTTGATTGACGATGCGGAAGGTCACTTTTCCGGCCGGCACCGTCAGCCGGGCCGGATCGCAGGTCCTGGCGGTGACGGTGACCGCCACCTCGGGGGAGGCGGCGCCTCCGGCCGGACCGGCGGCGGCGCGATCCGCCGGCGCGGCGTGACGGCGGGATTTCACGACGAGATAGGCGGAGATCATTGCGCCGGCGGCCAGGACGAAGGCCATTACCCCGGCTCCCCACAATTTTTGCGAGCGTGACAGCGGCATGGGAAAAGGGCTCCGGGTTCAGTGGCCGGACCGGGCCGGGGCGGCCTGGGCGCGCCGGGCGCCGCCGGAGAGGAAGGCCGGCAGCGACAGCAGCAGGAACAGGACATAGGCCGAGACTTCGCCGACGGTCGGGGTGTCCTGATAACCGAACAGCCCGGCCAGCACCGAGCCCAGGGCGCCGTCGTCGGGCAGCACCGGGCTGAGGTCGAAGGCGACGGTCTGCAGGCCGTTCCACAGGCCGGCCTCGTGCAGGGCGCGCAGCGATCCCGCCAGCAGTCCGGCGGCGACCACCAGGATGAAAAGGCCGGTCATGCGGAAAAACAGGCGCAGATTGAGGCGGACGCCGCCGTAATAGAGACCGCCGCCGGCGATCGCCGCTGCCAGAAGCCCGACGGCGGCGCCGATGGCGGCGCCGGGGCCGCTGCTTTGCTGGAAGACCGCCAGCAGGAAGAACACCGCTTCCAGGCCTTCGCGGGCGACGGCGAAAAACACCATGCCGACCAGGGCGGCGCCCTGGCGGGCCCCGGGGCGCAGGGCGTCGTCGATGGAATCGTGAAGCTGCGCCTTGACCGAATGTCCGGCCTTCTTCATCCAGAAAACCATCGAGGTCAGGATGCCGACGGCGATCAGGCCGACGGCGGCCTCGAACATTTCCTGCTGCCGCTGGGGAAATTCGGCGCTGACGAGATCGAGCGTCAGGCCGGTTCCCAGGCACAGCAGGCAGGCCAGGGCGATCCCGGCCCAGATCGCCGGCATCCACCGTTCGCGTCCGGTCTGTTTCAGATAGCTTGCGACGATTCCGACGATGAGAGCGGCTTCGAGCCCCTCCCGCAGCATGATCAAAAACGCTACCAGCACGATTGTCGTCCACCCCGCTTGTGGCACCGGCCGGCGTTCCACGCCCGGAAAGGCGTTGCCGGGACCGCTGATGACGGGACCTTAGCATGATCGCACCAAGTTACAAATGCGAATAATTGTCGTTCGCATAATCTTTGCGAAGGCCAGGGCCCGGGCCGATTTTTCAGGGGCGAGCGAGACGGGACGAAGCCGGGCCGCCGGCAAAACAGGTCAGATCCATGACGAGAAAGAACAGCCGTCCGGAGGCTTCCGCCCACTTTGCAAAAAGATGACAAAAAATGTGGACTTTGTTTGTCGAACGTGAGAGTCATTCGCAATATTAGCGACATCGGCCTGTCCTTGGGGCTTGACCGGCCGATGCCGTTCTCGATTGTTTGGTGCAGGGAGATAATCGACGATGATGGAAAAGATGACTTGCCGTCGTGGCGGCCGGGGAGGGGTATTTTGCACGGTCGCCGTGGCGGCCTTGTTTGCCATGGGGCCGGCGATGGCGGCTGAGGCGGCGGACGCCGAGGCGGCCGAGCCGACCGCGGCGGCGGCCGAGGGGGATGCGGCGGCGGCCGAGAAGCCGACCGGCCTGTGGGAGCGCGACACGCTGACCGGCGACTGGGGCGGGGCGCGGACCCGGCTGGTCGAGTCCGGCGTCACGCTCGGCCTGACCGAGATCAGCGAAGTGCTGGGCAATGTTTCGGGTGGCCAGCGGACCGGCTTCGACTACATGGGACGGACCGAACTGGCCGTCGACCTCGACCTCGAGAAAATCCTCGGCTGGAAGGGCGGGCTGATCCATGCCAACGGCTATCAGATCCACGGACGGGGCCTGACCGGCAACACGCTGGGCGGCAATTATCTCGACCCCAGCAACATCGAAGCCACCCGCACGACGCGGCTGTTCGACGCCTATCTGCAG
>JAATGN010000186.1 GCA_015654615.1 Rhodospirillales bacterium | reverse complement strand
TGAAAGCAGAGCGGTCGAGAGGACTTCCGCCGCGAGGTGCAGTGCACTATGATCGACAAAAATCTAATGGTGGGCCAAGTTAAATGGATGTGTCGTCAACAAAAATTCCCGATGTCCGCATCGTGAAACCGCGCCGCTTCACTGATAACCGTGGGTTCTTTTCCGAAACCTACAATGCTCACGCCTTCGCCGAAATTGGCATAACACGGCCGTTCGTGCAGGACAATCACTCCCTGTCCCGTCCGCGAAACACCATCCGCGGCCTGCATTTCCAGACACCACCTTTCGCCCAGGACAAGCTGGTGCGCGTCATCCGAGGGGCCATCCTGGACGTGGCCGTCGACATCCGCCGGGATTCGCCGTTTTTCGGCCAAAGCGTGACGGTGGTCTTGAGCGCCGAAGAAGGGAACCAGATTTTCATTCCGGCCGGCTTCGCCCATGGCCTTTGTACACTTGAAGCCGATACTGAGGTCATTTATAAAGTTACCAATTTTTATTCCGCCGAACATGATCATGGGCTCTTGTGGAACGATCCTGATCTTTCGATTGACTGGCCCGTTTCCACCGAAGCTGCGGTATTATCCGATAAAGACAAGGTCCATCCGCGGCTGAAAGAATTGCCATCCTATTTCTAACATCGCCCGTCACCCCATCCTTGGGGCAAGGCGACACGAGTTCCGGCCAAAGGTGGGTATTGTCGATGCGGACCGTAGTGGTGACAGGTGGTGCGGGATTCATCGGTTCGGCCGTGGTCCGCCAATTTCTTACAGAGACCGAAATCCGCATCGTCAATGTCGATAAACTGACCTATGCGGCCAATCTGGCCTCTATTCCCGAGGCATCCGGCCATCCCCGCTATATCTTCGAAAAAATCGACATCTGCGATGAAGCGGCGGTCAAGCGCGTGCTGACCACCCATCAACCCGATGCGATGATGCATCTGGCCGCCGAATCCCATGTCGATCGTTCGATCGACGGTCCCGATCAGTTCATCGAAACCAATGTGGTCGGCACCTATCGCCTGTTGCAGGCAAGCTTGGCCTATTGGCACGGAATGACCGACGCGGCGAAAAAGGCGGCCTTCCGCTTTCATCATATTTCCACCGACGAGGTCTACGGCTCCCTCGGGCCGACGGGGTCTTTCACCGAAACCACGCCTTATGCGCCGAACTCACCTTATTCGGCATCGAAGGCCGGCTCGGACCATCTGGTCCGGGCGTGGTTCGAAACCTATGGTTTGCCAACCGTCCTGACCAACTGTTCGAACAATTACGGGCCTTACCATTTTCCGGAAAAGCTGATTCCCCTGGTGATCATCCGCGGCCTAGCGGGCCTCCCCTTGCCGGTTTACGGCAATGGCAGCAACATCCGCGACTGGCTCTACGTGGAAGACCATGCCCGGGCCTTGCGCCTGGTGGTCGAACGCGGTCTTCCCGGTCAGAGCTACAATATCGGCGGCCGTAACGAACGGACCAACCTGCAGGTGGTCGAGGCGATTTGCGATCTGTTGGACGAATTCAGCCCATCGCCGGAAGGCTCGCACCGCCGCCTGATCCATTTCGTCACCGATCGCCCCGGCCACGACCAGCGTTATGCCATCGACCCGACCAAGATCCAGCGGGAATTGGGCTGGCATCCGACGGAAAATTTCGAATCTGGCCTGAAGAAGACGGTCCGGTGGTATCTTGACAACCGTCATTGGTGGCAAGCCATTCTCGATGGCGGATATCGGGCCGAACGGATTGGGTTAGGGGAATAGACGTGAAAGGCATCATTCTGGCTGGTGGTTCGGGGTCCCGCCTGTATCCCGTCACCATCGCGGTCAGCAAACAATTGCTGCCCGTTTATGACAAGCCGATGATCTATTATCCGCTCAGCACCCTCATGCTGGCCGGGATAAGGGATGTCCTGATCATCACCACGCCGACCGACCAGGACGCCTTTCATCGAGTCCTGGGCGATGGGTCGCAATGGGGCTTATCGCTTCATTATGCCGTACAACCCTCGCCCGACGGCTTGGCTCAAGCTTTCATCATCGGCCGCGACTTCGTCGGCGCCGACCCTGTGGCGCTGGTGCTCGGGGACAATATTTTTTACGGACACGGACTGGCGGGTGCCGTCAAACAGGCCGCGACGATCGAGCGGGGGGCCCGCGTGTTCGCCTACAGCGTCCGTGATCCCGAGCGTTACGGTGTGGTCGAATTGGATAGCAAAGGCCGTCCGACCAAGATCGAGGAAAAGCCGAGAAACCCAAAATCGAAGTGGGCCGTCACCGGACTTTATTTTTACGACAACGATGTTCTGGAGATCGCCCGCCAAGTTAAGCCTTCCCACCGTGGCGAGCTTGAAATCACCTCCATCAATGCGGCCTATCTCGCGGCCGAACGACTGACCGTCGAACGGCTCGGCCGGGGCTATTGCTGGTTCGACACCGGAACCCATGCCTCGCTTTTGCAGGCGGCGGAATTCGTCCGGGCCGTCAGCGATCGGCAAAACCTGCAAATCGCCTGCCTGGAAGAGATCGCCTATCGCAATGGCTGGATCAGTGCCGAGGATGTCCAGCGCGTCGGTCAGGCGCTGGCCAAGAACGACTATGGCCGCTATCTGATCGATCTGGTGGAAGACGCCTCCGTATTGCCGGTGCTATGACGCCGCGTCTCGATATCGTCATCGTCAATTGGAACGCCGGCGCCTTGCTGCGCCAATGCCTGGCCTCGATCTTCGCAAGCGACCTCGAACACTTAATGCTGGAACGCGTCGTGGTGGTCGATAATGCGTCTTCCGACGGATCGCTCGATGGACTGGACTTTGCCTCGCCGCCGTTCACCCCGATTCGCCTGACTAGAAATCATGGTTTCAGCGCGGCTTGCAATATCGGCGCGGAAGGATCGACGGCCGATTACCTGCTGTTCTTAAATCCCGACACTATTCTCGACCGCGATACTTTGGGTGGCGCCGTCGCCTTCATGGAGGCAGAGACCAACCGGCGGGTTGCGGCATCGACGGTGCGTCTTCGGTCTCCATCGGGCGTGACGCAGCGCTGTTGTGCCCGGTTTCCCACGCTGGGCCGCATGGTGGCGCAGTCCATCGGACTCGATCTCCTTCTTCCCCGTCTTTTTCCACCGCATTTTCTCGTGGAATGGAACCATGAGGACACGCGCGAGGTACCACAAGTAATGGGTGCCTTCCTGCTGATCCGCCGGTCCGCATTTACCCGTCTGGCAGGCTTCGACGAGCGCTTTTTCGTCTATTACGAGGATGTCGATCTGTGTCGGCAGATTGCCCAGGGCGGCGAGACATGCGTGCATAATGCAGCGGTCAGCGCCATTCATGTCGGCGGCGGCACGACCAATCAGGTCAGGGCCCGCCGGCAGTTTTATGGCGCATGCAGCCGCGTACAATATGCGCGTAAATATTATGGTTGGCCGGGCACATTAGCGCTAACCTTCGATGGGTTGCTGCTGGCACCGTGCGCTCGCATCGGTAGAGCAATGGCAAAGGGTTCAATAGGTGAGATGGCCGACGCCGTCCGTGGAGCGCTGATGTTCTGGGCCGAACTGCCCAACCTGCTTTTTTCCGATAGTTCAACCGCGGTGACGCGCGGGGATGCGGCGCTCCCGCGCCCTCTGTCGGTTTTGGCCTTGACCCGTTATCCTCGTCAAGGAGCGAGCAGCCGCACCCGTTTCCTCAATTATTTGCCGGCCCTCAAGGCCAATGGGATCGAGGTAACAGTCTCGCCGTTCTTCGACGACGCTTATCTTCCGACACTTTATGACGGGAAAAAGCCGAAAACGGGCGCCATCCTGGGCTATTATTGGCGGCGTTTCAAAACAATGCGAAAGGCCCGTTCCTTCGACCTGATCTGGGTGGAAAAAGAAGCCCTGCCCTGGATGCCGCTGGCCATCGAGCTGTCCTTGCTGCGGGGCGTGCCTTTCGTCTTGGATTTCGACGACGCCTGGTTTCATCGTTACGCCACCCAACGACATTTTCTCGTCCGCCAGATGCTCGGCATGAAATTCGAACATTTGGCGAAACGGGCGCGAATCACCATGGTCGGCAACGACTTCCTCGCCGCCTGGGCCCACGATGCGGGGGCGCAGGACATCGTCCAACAGCCGACCCCAGTAAAATTAGAGTGCTATCCTCCGGTGACGCCCAAGGCGGCCAACGGGCCCCTGCGGATCGGCTGGATCGGCACGCCGACCACGGCGGCGGCCTATCTCAATCCTCTGCTGCCGGTGCTGGCCGAGATCATCAGGGAAGGTTGGGCGAGCCTGACCATCGTCGGAGCTCAACGCATGGACTTCTCGGACATCGACGCCACGGTCCTGCCATGGAACGAGGCCGGCGAGGTGGAGCAGTTGCATGGATTCGACGTCGGCATCATGCCGCTCAGCGATGGTCCATGGAGCCTTGGCAAATGTGCCTATAAACTGATTCAATATATGGCGGTCGGCTTGCCGGTCGTCGCCTCGCCGGTCGGGATGAACTGCAAGGTCGTCGAGCACGGCGTCAACGGTTTCCTGGCCGAAAGTCTGGATGAGTGGCGTGGCGCCTTGCTGACCCTGGCCAACGATCCCGATCTGCGCCGCCGCATGGGAGAGGCCGGCCGGGCCCTGGTGGCGAAGGAATACAGCTTATCCGTCGTGGAACCCAATCTGGTCTCCGCCCTTCGCCGGGCGGCGGGATAAGCGCTGTCATTGAGATCAATGAAGCCCTGAAGCGGCCAATTGCGCCGCCAGGGTGGCCTGCAAGCGTGCCAGCCCCGCCTCCGACGTCGATTCGCATCGCGCGACCAGCACCGCCTGGGTATTGGAGGCCCGCAGCAGCCACCAGCCGTCCGCCGTGCTGACCCGCACGCCGTCGATGTCGGAGACTTTGGCGCCGCTTCCGGCCAGCCGCTCTTTCACTTCGGCCACCACGACGAATTTCCGCTCCTCAGGACAGTCGATACGCAGTTCCGGCGTATTGAACAGGCGCGGCAAAGCGTCGTAGAGATCGGCCAGCGTTCCGTCCTGCCGGCGCGCGACCAAGCCGAGGAAACGCACGGCCGCGTAAAGCGCGTCGTCATAGCCATAATAACGGTCGGCGAAAAAGAGATGGCCGGACATCTCGCCGGCCAAAGGCGCCCCGGTCTCCGCCATGCGGGTCTTGATCAGCGAATGCCCGGTGCGGCACATTACCGGCTGCCCTCCCAAGGCGGCGATATGGTCGAACAGGCTTTGGCTTGCCTTGACGTCGGCCAGGATCACCGCGCCGGGCCGGTCCTTCAGCACGTCCTCGGCCAAAAGCATCATCAACTGGTCGCCCCACAGGATGCGGCCCTTGGCGTCGACGACGCCGATGCGATCGCCGTCGCCGTCGAAGGCGATCCCCAGTTCGGCGCCGTGAGCGACCACCGCCGCGATCAATTGCGCGAGGTTTTCCGGTTCGGTGGGATCGGGATGATGGGCCGGAAAGGTGCCGTCGATGGCTTCGTTGAGCAAGAGATGCCGGCCGGGCAGACGTTGGGCCAATTCGGCCATGACCTCGCCGGCCGCGCCGT
>JAATGN010000175.1 GCA_015654615.1 Rhodospirillales bacterium | reverse complement strand
GCTGTCGACCTTGGCGACGAGGCGGCTCGCGCGCGTCAGCGCCGGGGCGTCGAAGCCTATCTTCTCGCCGAGCGCCGCCAGCTCGTCCGGCGTCTTGCGCGAATGCCTGCCGCGGCCGCCGCAGACGTGAATGCCGAGCTCTGATCCGAGCGGCGCGAGGCCTCTCTTCATGGCGCCGATGACGCTCGTCGTGATGCCCGAGGAATGCCAGTCCATGCCCATGACGGCACCGAAGGACTGGAACCAGAACGGGTGCGAGAGGCGGCGCAGGAACTCGTCGCTTCCGTAATGATGGACGATGGCCTGGGCGATCACCGCGCCGAGCCGCGTCATGCGTTGGCCGAGCCAGGCCGGCACCCGGCCGTTGTGAAGAGGCAGATCGGCGCTGCCGGCCCGTCGAGCCACGAAACCCTCCTGAGAACGAAGTGCGAACATAGTTGTATCACGGGGCCGATGGCGGCGGACAGAATCATCTTGCCGACGGCGGGCGGCCTCATGGCTCGGTTTTTTGATCGAACGCGGCTCTCGCCCCATGGATGTCCTTGAGATGATGGCGGGCCCACAAGCCGAGCGGCTCGACGACCGCCCATAACGAATGTCCGAGATCGGTCAATTCATACTCCACGCGCGGCGGAATGGTCGGATAGACCGTCCGCGTCACCAGGCCGTCGCGTTCCAGCCCCCGCAGCGTCAAAGTCAGCATCCGCTGCGAAATGCCGCCGACCATTCGTTTGATCTCGTTGAACCGCTTCGTCCCGCCGCCCAGCAACACGATGATGAGAACGCTCCATTTGTCGCCGACGCGGGCCAGCACCGAACTGACGGCGCGGCAATCCGCCGAGCCGTGGTCCGGCAGCGCAACGGTGGTTCCTTCGGTGTGCTTCGGTATCAATTTTGTGCCTTCTTGCGCGAGGTGAGACTGGTAACCACTATAGCCCAGGACACAATTTTATACCTAGGATGACGAGTCATGAAGCTCCTCCATGTCGATTCCAGCATTCTCGGCGCCAACTCGGCCAGCCGCCGGCTTTCCGGCGCGGCGGTCGAAACTTTGCGCAAGGCCACGCCCGATCTGGTCGTCGCCTATCGCGATCTCGCGGCGGAGCCGCTGGCGCATCTGTCCGGCGAACATCTGGCGGCGGCCGGCGGCGCCGCGCCGGCCTCGCCGGCGGTGCAAAAGGACATCGCCGCCGGCCTGGCCGTGCTGGACGAATTCCTGGCGGCCGATATCGTCGTCATCGGCGCGCCGATGTACAATTTCACCATCCCCAGCCAGCTCAAAGCCTGGATCGATCGCATCGTCGTGGCCGGCAAGACCTTCCGCTACGGCGCCGCCGGTCCCGAAGGCCTGGCGGGCGGCAAGCGCGTCATCATCGCCGTGGCCCGCGGCGGCTTTTACGGGGCGGACACCCCGGGCGCCGCCTTGGAACATTTGGAAACCTACCTGCGGGGCGTCTTCGGGTTCATCGGCGTCGGCGCTCCCGAAATCATCGTCGCGGAGGGCCTGCTGGTCGGGCCCGAGCAGCGCGAAAAGGCCATGCAGGCCGCCTTGCGGGCCACCGCCGAACTGCCTGCCGCCTGACCGGTCCGGCGAAGGCGAGGACGCCGCCGGAACACGGCCGGCGGCGTCCCGCGTCCCGACGCCCGGAACCTTGAAACGGGGTTTGCTGTTGGCTCCTTATCGCACGCTCTCCACGGCGCGATGCGATTCCTCCCTCAAACGAGCGACAGGAGTTCGACATGAAAGGCTTGGTCTACAACGGTCCGCGCGACGTGCGGGTCATCGAGGTTCCCGATCCGAAAATCGAGAAGGAAACCGACGTGTTGGTGCGGATCACCGCGACCAACATCTGCGGTTCCGACCTGCATATGTACGAGGGACGCACCAGCGTCGAGACGGGCAAGGTCCTGGGCCACGAAAATCTGGGTCAGGTGATCGCCGTGGGCAAAGCGGTCGAACGGGTGAAGACCGGCGATTGGGTCTGTCTGCCGTTCAACATCGCCTGCGGCGTTTGCAGGAATTGCGAAAGAGGGATGACCCATGCCTGTTTGAACGCCAATCCCGGCAGTGCGGGCGCGGCCTACGGTTATGCCGAGATGGGACCTTACCAGGGCGGACAGGCGGAACTGCTGCGAGTCCCCTATGCCGACTTCAATTGCCTGGTCCTGCCGCCGGACGCCGAGGAAAAGCAGAACGATTACGTGATGCTCGCCGATATCTGGCCGACCGGATGGCACGCGACGGAACTCGCCGGCCTTCAGGCGGGCGAGTCGGTGGTGATCTACGGCGCCGGGCCCGTCGGGCTCTTCGCGGCCTATTCGGCGCGAATCAAGGGCGCCAGCCAAATCATGGTCGTCGACCGCCATCCCGATCGGCTGCGCCTGGCCGAGAAGATCGGCGCCGTTCCGATCGACGACAGGCGCGACGATCCTGTCGAGGCGGTGATGAAACTCACCAGGGGCGAGGGCGCGGACAAGGGATGCGAATGCGTCGGCTGGCAGTGTCACGATGCGGACGGTCACGAAGTGCCGAACGAAACGATGAACCGGCTGGTGCGGTCCGTCCGCCCGGCGGGCGCGCTCGGGGTCGTCGGCGTCTTCGTGCCCCAGGACCCGAAGGCCGAGGATCCGTTGATGAAGGAAGGCCGGATCGCCTTCGATTTCGGCCTGTTTTTCCACAAGAGCCTGCGTCTGGGCTCGGGTCAGGCCCCGGTCAAGGCCTACAACCGGTCGCTTTGCCGGCTGATCGCCGCCGGCCGGGCCCAGCCGTCCTTCCTGGTTTCGCATGAATTGCCGCTGAGCCAGGCGCCCGAGGCCTACGGCCATTTCGACGCCCGTCATGACGGCTGGACGAAGGTGGTGCTGAAACCCGCCGCCTGAGGAAGCGCGACCCGGCCGGCCGGCGCCTCCTCATGCCTTGCCTGCCTTATGGGCCGCCGTGTCCGCCGACGGCGCCATAGACCTGGCCGGTGCTGTAGCTGGCTTCCTGGGACGCGAGGAGGACGTAGATGGGCGCCAGTTCGGCCGGTTGGCCGGGGCGTCCCATCGGCGTGTGAACGCCGCGGCCAAGCCGGTGGCGAGGCCACCGACGACGAAACGTCTTGTGCAATCGGTGTCTTCAGGGGCCATGTCGGGTTTCTCCGGTCGGGGAACGCAAGGTCGGGTGGCGCTTGAAAATAGAACCTTGGGCGTTCTTCGAGGTTCCGGCCGGATCGGCGGGACTTTAGGGATCTTTCTGCGCATCCGGGATCAGATCGTCCGAGATCCAGGAAATGAACAGCAGCACGGTATGCTTCGATTTGTGGGCGTAGCCATATTGCGGCGCGCTCGACAACACCATGCTGCCGGTCTTGGCATCGGTGCCGGTCGCGGCGAATTTGGCGACGCCCTGCAGGGTCGTATCGTCGTAAAAGGCGATTTTCGGCAGATTGATTTGTCCGGCCAAGGGAATCGGCACGGTGTAGCTGGGGATACCGACCAGCGTTTCGCGATTGTCGATGGACAGGGCGCCCGATCGCACCTCCACCACCAGATCGGCCGCCTCTTTCTTATCGACCAGCGCATTGCCGTGACGCAACAGCGCGTCCCGGATGCTTCCCAGGGCGTATTTACCGTCCAGGGCGTCGAAATCGCTCGTTTCGAGGAAAATCTTGGCGCCGCCGGGGGGCATCTTCCGGCCGATCTCCTCGGCGGCCCGATCGGTGGCCGCGGAGATCAGCAATTCCTCGGTGGCCGTGCGGGCGGTATCGGTTTGCCGCTCGATGACGCAACCACACAGGATCGGAAGGGCGGCGATCAAGGCGATGAACGTCCGCGCCCTGGTTTTTCCGCGGATCATGATCGGCAATCGGTTGAGGAAAGGCGAGGCGTGGGATCGGTGCGTCCCCAATTCGACATCTCCGCGCGGTGTTTCAGGCGCCCAATGCGGCGATGTTCGACCGCGGCGTTATCCAAACCTCCCATCTCGGTAAAGGGTTCCGAAAGGATCGTTTTTCGAGCAACCATAGGCCTATGATCGAAAAACAGGCAAAATCCGCCTGTCTTTCATCGCCGTCCTCGCCGCCGAGATCAATCCGGCGGTGTCGCCCATCGTCGTCACCTGCGCCCTGCTGGGCCAGATGACCCTGGACAAGGCCGAGGCGGAGAAGGCGGTCGAAATTCTCGGTCTGCCGGCCGACGCCGCGCTTCTGCTGGCCGAGGTGCCCTATCGCGGCGCATTGCCGAGCCTGCCGCCCACCGATCCGCTGATCTATCGTTTTTACGAACTGGTGATGGTCTACGGCACCACCTGGAAGGAACTGATCCAGGAGGAGTTCGGCGACGGCATCATGTCGGCCATCGATTTCGAGATGAGCATGGAGCGCCAGCCCGACCCCAAGGGCGATCGCGTCAAGATCGCCATGTCGGGCAAGTTCCTGCCTTATAAGCGCTACTGAGGCTGAGGCGAGCCCGCGATCTCCAGCGTGAAATCATGGCTTCGTTTTCTTCTTCGTCATTGCGAGCCTTTAGGCGAAGCAATCCGGGATCCCGTCGCCGGCTTCCGGGTTGCTTCGCTTGCGCTAGACAGAAAACGCCGTCATTGCGAGGAGCGAAGCGACGCGGCAATCCAGAGTGCCAGGCTGTCCTGGACTGCTTCGCTGCGCTCGCAGTGACGGCATTTTCACCCAGGAGGATCGACCTCGGTCGGTGCGGAACTCGCAATGACGCCGTTATTTCTGAACGAACCCTAACGTTCGAGAAAGGCGCCGAAATGCTCGGCCAGGACCAGCCGCGCTTCCAGCCGGGCCACCGCGCGGCTGACGCCGGAAGCGATCATCCCCGGCGCCTCGGCGGCCCGGACGAAATTTCCCGCTTCCACGACGCCGGCCGGCAATCGGCCATCGAACGACATCCGTTCCCCCGCGACTTTTCGTCAGCAATGATGTGGCGGAACCGCCTTCGAGTCAAAAGACGCCGCAGGCGCCAACGCTGACGGCGCGCTCGGACTGGCCAAAAGACCATG
Organism: Rhodospirillales bacterium; assembly: GCA_015654615.1. GTDB lineage: Bacteria > Pseudomonadota > Alphaproteobacteria > Rhodospirillales > Magnetospirillaceae > Telmatospirillum. Next base: position 1,861 of record JAATGN010000175.1, on the reverse strand, counting down.
TGCTCCGCATGGGCGTGGCGCGGACGGCATTCCTTCGGTAGCATCGTTCCAACGATTGAATTCGAGGATGGACAGATCAATCGTTGGAAGGCAATGCCAAGAACGAAGGCTTTCGCATGTTCGAAAAGCTGCTTGATCCTGAAGGACTCATTCCGCACGGCTTTTGCCTGTTGTGGCGAAATGACCTGTTCTGGTCCCTGGCTGTTTCCGACGCGGCGATCACCCTTTCCTATGTGTCGATCAGCGCGGCGATCGGCCTTTACCTGATCAAGCGCCGGGATATGTATTTGCGCCGGGTCGCCGTGGCTTTCGCCTTTTTCATTCTGCTCTGCGGGACGAGCCATGCGACCGACGTCTGGACGCTGTGGTCCCCCGACTACGGGGCCCAGGCGCTGGTCAAGATGGCGACGGCCATGGTGTCGGTGGCGACGGCGCTCCTTCTCTGGCCGTTGTTTCCACACGCTCTGGCCTTGCCCAGCGCCGCCCAGATGTCGCTCGCCAATGCCGCCCTCAGGCGGGAAAACGAGGATCGAAAAAGAATCGAGGCGTCCCTGCGGGCGACCGAAGCCGAATTGCGCGCCGCCAATAAGGAACTGGAAAGCTTCGCCTATGCGGTTTCTCACGATCTGCGCGCCCCCTTGCGGGCCATGACGGGATTTTCCGACGCCTTGATCGAGGATTTCGGGGATCAATTGTCGGAAACCGCCCAGTCCTATCTCCGCGAGATCTCGCATGCCGGTCAGCACATGGGAGACCTGATCGACGGGATTCTTCAGCTTTCGCGCGCCACCCGCGGCCAATTGCAACGCGAGCCGATCGATCTGTCGGCCTTGGCCAGGAAGCTCGGCGGCGAGCTTGAGAACGACGACCCCGACCGGCGCATGGCCTGGTCGATCGAAGACGGGCTGACCGTGCGGGGAGATCGGCGGATGATCGAGATCGTCCTGCGCAATCTGCTGGCCAACGCCTGGAAATACAGTGCCGGAGCGGCAGCGCCTTGCATTCGCCTCTATGGCGAGGAGCGCGACGGCCGGCGCTTCGTTTGCATCTCCGACAATGGCGCAGGTTTCGACATGGCGCATGCCGGAAAACTCTTCCAGCCCTTTCAGCGGCTGCACCGGCATGACGAGTTTCCGGGCATCGGCATCGGCCTGTCCACCGTGCAGCGCATCGTGCAGCGCCATGGGGGGATCATCGCGGCGGAAGGGGCCGTCGGCCGGGGGGCGACCTTCCGATTTTTCCTTCCGGGCACGGTTGATGGAGGTATGGACCATGAAGGTGCAGGCCCGCTCGATTCTCCTGGTGGAGGACAATCATCAAGATGAGCTGTTGATTCTCCGGACGCTCAAGAAGGTCAATCTGGGCAATCACATCGAGGTCGTGCGCGATGGCCAGCAAGCCCTCGACTATCTTTTTCGCCAAGGCGATTTCGCCGGTCGCGGCGCCGCCTTGCCGGTCGTCGTCCTGCTCGACATCAATCTGCCGCGCATCAGCGGCCTCGACGTCCTGGCGCGGATCAGGGCCGGAGCGGAAACCCGCCTGCTGCCGGTGGTCATGCTCACCTCTTCGGACGAGGACCAGGATCGTTTGCGCAGCTACGAAAGCGGGGCCAACAGCTTCGTCAGGAAGCCGGTCGATTTTGCCGATTTTGCCGAGACCGTGGCCCGCCTGGGCATTTACTGGTCGGCGACCAACCTGCCGCCCGAACATTAGAGCGGTTTGCGACCAAACGGGATCAATCCCTGTACCATCGTCCCGGCGAAAAAGCTTGTGAAGCAAGGGAAAGTGGCACCGGCGTCCCTGCCGGTGTCCGCCGCCCTGCGGCGGAAACGTTACCTTCAGGATCGATCCCTCGGACGCT
>JAATGN010000192.1 GCA_015654615.1 Rhodospirillales bacterium | reverse complement strand
GTGGCACCGGCGTCCCTGCCGGTGTGCCGGCGAAGCCGGCAGCGCAAGAGCGGCCGAGGGGATCGATCTTGGCGGGAACGTTTCCGCCGCACAAGCGGCGGACACCGGCAGGGACGCCGGTGCCACTTTCCCTTGCTTCACAAGCTTTTTCGCCGGGACGAGGGTACTGGGATTGATCCCGTTTGGTCGCAAACCGCTCTAGCTCATTGCAGGTCGGTATTATGTCCCGCCGGCCCTTGCCGCTGCCGGCACGGCAACGGTGTTCGCCAGCCTTTATGCCGCCTACCAATTGTAGGCCCCCTTCCCGGGACGACGCTTGCTTGTTTAAGTCCCCAGCATCTTCATGAAGTTGCGTTTGGCCTTGAACCGCAGCTTCAAGCCCGCGACATAGGCCGCCTGCTCCGACGTTTCGCGCAGACTGTCCATGCGAACAATCAGCCGACAGGCCTCTTCGTAATTGCGGTTGCCGCCGGTCCCCACCAACTGCTCGACGCATGCGGCGTACACGGCCAGCGCCTCATGCGGGTGGCTGGTTTCGCTGGCCCCGGCCAGGGTCTTCCGAAGCTCCTCGGTCGCGCCAAAGGCGTGCACGGCTTTCCAGGCGTCGTCGAACATCGCCTCGACCATCAAGACGCGGATCAGCAGATCAGCCGGAGACAACCAGCGCGTTGACGGCTCGGCCGTCGTCACCCGAACCTGCAGTTTGGCGATGGCGCGGTCGCGTGCAGCGTCTCCGCCAAGCCGACGGAGACGCTGATACAGGTCGAGACTCGGCCGACGATCGAACGCCCGCCACAGCAACGTCTCCGCTTCGCTGGTCCGGCCGATGCGAACGTTGAGATCGGCGGCAAATGTTACCAGTCGTTCGTCGGACGGATCGTCCTCGAACAGCCACAATCCCTCCTCGGCCTGGCGCAGCGCTTCATCCTCGCGACCTTGGGACAGACAAAACTGCGCCAGACTGAGATAGCGCCAGGGCGATGACAGATCCTTGGCCCGGATGGCGATGCGGGCATCGACATCGCCATCGCGTTCGGCGAAAAAATCCACGATCGCCTCGATCCGCGAACGGGTCGATGAAAAGCCGTCCGCCGTCTGGCCCCCACCATGCAGTGGCGGAATTTTCTCCCAGGCGGCGCCCGCAAGCCGGCGCATTTCCGCCAGCCCCGTTTCGCCCAGCACGTCGGCATAACGTTCCGCCGACCCACGGAAAGTGTCCCACTCTCCGTCCACCTCGCGGATATAAAGGTCCTCGGCCAGCGTCACCGGATCCGGCCGGGCGGCACGGCAGGCTGCCAGGTGGATTTCTTGCGCCCTCTCCAACAATTCACTGCACAGTCCGTCGGAATCGTCGATCTCGGTGATCGCCTCCTCGATCCGGGAAACGGCTTGTTCGGCCAAACGCAATGCCAGCGCCCCCCGGCCCTCCGAAACCAACGCGGCAAGACTGTCGAGGACGGTCTCCACGTCGTCGGCCCAACCGGAGGCTTCGCGATAATCGACATATCCCCTCGTTCCGGTGGCCTCGTCGATGGCCTTGCGAAACCTGGACAGCAGGGCTTCGTCATCATCCGACACGGCGGCAGCGTCCATCTCGAGGCGGCGGAACAAAGCCGTGTCGCGTTCGGCCAGGTCGAGGATCAGGGCGACGAGGGCGTCGGTTCCCTTGCTCAGAAGATGCCGGCGCAGGCGGTCCAACGCAGGCTCACCCGTCGATTCGCCCTCTTCCGCGGGGTCATTGACCGTCAGGGCTACCGCCACCAGATGCTTGCAAAAGCCCCAGTCGTCAAAAGCGGGACAAGAGCACTCGCCCTCGATCTCCGCACCTGTGCCGGACAGAACCGCGCGATAATCGTCGGTCCCCGTGACCCGGGCCAGAACGCGTCGGGGTTCAACGCTGAGGAGTTCGACCCGCCCCGCCTGATGATATGCCGAACCGCGGGCAAACACTTCGTCGCCGGCCAAGTCGCGTAGTGCCTCACGGTCGAAGTGGGGTCGAAGACGATCGGTCATGACGCAACCGCGGCCTCGGATACCAAGCAGACGACGAGGACCGAGGCCGGCCTATTGAAGATGAGCGGGCAGTTCATCACCGGGTTCCGGTGCGACAGCAGGCATTCTGTCCAAAAAGCGAGCGAATCCATCCCCAGTAGCAACACCAGCGCGCTGTTTCAGGAAGTCTTCCGCCGTTTTCACCGCCCGGAGGGGCCTTCGATTGATCGTTACAGGCCCAAAAGCCGGATAGGCCAGGAACGATGACGGAAAATTGGCGGAAAACATGGTCGGGGCGAGAGGATTCGAACCTCCGGCTTCTAGCTCCCAAAGCTAGCGCTCTACCAGGCTGAGCTACGCCCCGTGCGACGGAGTTCTAAGGGTTTCGCGTCCCTTTGGCAAGCGGCGCAAAGAAGACGAAAGAGCACCCGCCAAGCGCCTCGTCCTTCGCCATCCCGCGCCGCGGCGGGTGCTTGCGGCATCGTCGCGGGCATTTGTTGCGATATCGGCCGTTGGGCCGCCCCCGTAGGCAAAGCCGCCGCCACCCGTGAGCGCGGCGGAGCGCTTGTCCGGCGACGAGGATTCCAGTTCTTTTCCCGCCGGCTCTTCGAATATGATGCGGTTCTCCTGCTTTCGCGGGAAAGGGACGGTCCTGGCGCGAGGTCGACGATGAGCGAGAACGTATTGATGTTCCTCCGGCCGGTCGGTCGTCCCGCTGCACGGACCCCCGCCGGCCGTTTGCCATGAGTTTCGCCTGCCTGCAGGACAGCCGGGCCAGTCTTGGCGAATGCCCTGTCTGGTCGGTCCGCGAACAGGTTCTTTATTGGGTCGATATCAAGGGCCAACTCATTCATCGCTATGATCCGCTCGGCGGGCGAACGGCGCAAATGCCGGTGCCCGAACAGATCGGCTGCATCGGGCTGGCGCGCTCCGGCGGTTTCGTCGCCGGATTGCGGTCGGGCCTGTGGCGTCTCGGCGCGGACGGGCAGATCCGAAAAAAGCTGGCCGACAATCCGGAAAACTGGTCGGCCAGCCGCTTCAACGACGGGTGCTGCGACCGTGCCGGACGTTTCTGGGCGGGCACGCTGGACGAGCCGAAGGCCGGCCGCAACGCCCATCTCTACCGCTATGACCGGCGCGGCCTGACCGCCATGGGCGGCGGCCTGCTGACCTCGAACGGCCTGGCCTTCAGCCCGGACGACCGCTGGCTGTACCATGCCGATACACCGGCCTTCACCATCTATCGCTACGCCTTCGATCTTGAGGCCGGTACGCTTGGCCGGCGCGAGCCATGGGTCCGCCTGCCGTCTTCCGCCGCCGACCGGGCCCGGCCGGATGGCGCGGCGGTGGACGCGGCCGGACGCTATTGGACCGCGCTCTACGAAGGGGGCCGCATCCAGTGCTATGGCCCGGACGCCGCGCTGCTCGCCGAATATCCCCTGCCGGCCCGCTGTCCGACCATGGTCGCCTTCGGCGGGGCCGATCTCAAAACCCTTTTCGTCACCACGGCCCGCGGCGGGCGCAGCGAGGCGGAACTGGCGGAATTGCCTCTCAGCGGGGGGCTGTTCGCCATGACGGTGGAGATTCCGGGCCTGCCCGAACCGGAATTTGCCGATTGAGCATTTGCCCACCCGGCAATTCGCGCCGAATATAGGACATCATCCCTTATCGAAGGCACCCGTCCATGCTCCCGAACAAGCACCGGATCGTCATCAGCGAATTCATCGATGACGAAGCGGCAACCCTGTTGAACCAGGCCTACGCCGTCACCCTGGATCCCGGTCTGGTCGACGATCGGCCGCGGTTGCTCGCCCGGCTGGCCGATGCCGACGCTTTGATCGTCCGCAATCGCACCCTGGTCGACGCCGGCCTGCTGGCCGCGGCGCCGCGCCTCAAGGTGGTCGGACGCCTGGGGGTCGGGCTCGACAATATCGATCTGCCGGCGTGCCAGGCCCGCGACATCGCCGTGTTCCCGGCCACCGGCGCCAACGCCCAGGCGGTGGCCGAATATGTCATCGCCGCCACCCTGATCCTGCTGCGCGGCGGTTACGGCGAAACGAAAGCGGTCTCGGCGGGGCTCTGGCCGCGCACGGCCCTGGGCAAAGGCCGCGAAGCCGCCGGAAAGACCCTCGGCATCGTTGGATTCGGCGGCATCGGCCAACTCACCGCCCGCCTGGCGCGCGGTCTCGGGCTGTCGGTCGTGGCCTATGATCCGCTGCAGGACGCCGGCGCGCCGGCCTATCGGGCGCTGTCCGTCGCCCCGGTCGGGCTCGACGAGCTGCTGGCGATGTCCGACGTGATTTCGTTGCATCTGCCGCTGAACGCCGACACCAGATCCCTGTTCGACGCCGCCCGCCTGGAAAGGATCAAACCGGGAGCCATCCTCATCAACACGGCGCGCGGCGGCATCGTCGACGAGGCCGCCCTGGCTCGATTGCTGCGCGACGGGCGTCTGGCCGGCGCGGCTCTCGACGTTTTCGCCGACGAGCCTTTGCCGCCGGGCTCTCCCTTGGCGGATGTCCCCAATCTATTGCTGACCCCGCACATCGCCGGACTGACCGTCGAATCGAACAGTCGCGTCAGCCTGATGGTCGCCCGGCGCGTCGATGACGCGCTGCGGGCTCTCGGCGCCCCTCGCGGTTCCTGAGCGGTGCCACCCCCCTTGTAAAGAACCGCTCATCCGGCAATTTTCTCAATTGCGGGTAGGAGTATCGCCTGTCGACCGTTCCAATAAGGATGCAGTCCGCATTGTGCGGTTTGTACCTTACATTGCAAAAATTTTCATAAAGGCCGGTCGTTCATTTATAAAACATTCACACATCTAGTACGATTGGTTAATATGATATTCACACGCAGGGGATAACCCGCCAAGAAGCGACCATCACAGGTTACCGCGCGGGTTTGGTTCGCCGAGGGGCCGGGCAGGAAACGCTTTGCCGCCCGCATCGGCGCGAGGCTTAAGGGGGAACTGTATCTTGGCACGCATATCGTCATCATCGATCCAGGTCGGCGACAGCTTCGTCAAAACCGGCGAAGTTCGGAAAAGCGTTTGGGTGGTGACCCGGTCATGGACCCATGTCGACGGATTGCTTCACGTGCAATTGGCCAAGCAATCCCGGGAAAGCGAAGTCATTACCGTCTCGGCGTCGACCCTTGCGGACGGCGCCTATTTCCGGCCGATCTCCGCGCCTCGCTGACGGCCGGACGGCGGCAAGCGGCGCGTTTCGGCACATCCGGCTCTCCCACGGCGCAAGGGCGCGCCGCCTTGCGGCGGGAAGCGCCAAGACAATCTCCTCGAAGCCGATTGACAGGACCGCCGATTGTCCGAAATATCGGATTTCGCGCGGGGAATGGGGTCCTGGCATCGATGCCTGCCATCCGCGTGCCCATAGGTCCGGCTGATCGGGGTTGCTGATGCGCGTTTCCTTCGTCAGGGTGCTGATTGCCGCCGCGGCGGCGATCGTTCTTTCGTCCGCGGCGATGGCCGAGGAAGAAAAGATTCTCAACGTCTACAACTGGTCGGATTATATCGCGCCCGATACGTTGGAAAAATTCACCGCGGAAACCGGCATCAAGGTGAATTACGACGTCTATGACAGCAACGAAACGCTGTCGGCCAAATTGCAGGCCGGCAAGTCCGGTTACGACGTGGTGTTCCCCTCGGCCTCGCCTTTCCTGGCGCAGCAGGTCAAGGCCGGCATCTATCAAAAGCTCGACCGCGGCAAGCTGAAAACCTTCGGCGGGCTGGATCCGGCGGTGCTGAAGACCCTGAGCGGCGCCGATCCGGACAATCAGTTCGCCGTTCCCTATATGATCGCCGCCACCGGGATCGGTTACAACATCGACAAGGTCAAGGCGCTGCTGCCCGGCGCGCCCCTCGACGGTTGGGCCCTGCTCTTCGATCCGACCGTGGTCGCCAAGCTGAAGGGCTGCGGCGTCAGCCTTCTCGACACGCCGACCGAAGTCTTCCCGGCGGCGCTGACCTATCTGGGCAAGAACGGCGCCAGCCAGTCGACCGACGATCTGAAAGCGGCGGCGGAAACCGTCACGGCCGTCCGCCCGTTCCTGAAATATTTCCACTCGTCCAAATATATCAACGACCTGGCGAACGGCGACACCTGTCTTGCGCATGGCTATGTCGGTGATCTCGTGCAGGCCCGCAATCGCGCCGCCGAGGCCGGAAAAGGCGTGCATATCGCCATCATCATCCCGAAGGAAGGCGCGGTGGTGAACATCGACACCGCCGCCATTCCGATCGATGCGCCGCATCCGGACAACGCCCATAAATTCATCGACTTCCTTCTGCGTCCCGAAATCATCGCGGCGATCAGCAATACCACGGGCTATGCCAATGCGGTGACCGCCTCCAAGGTCCTGTTGAAAAAGGAATTGCTGGACGATCCGGCGATCTATCCGCCGCCCGCCGTGCTGGCCAAGGAATTCCAGGTCCCGCCGGCCGCCCAGGCCTATGAGCGCGAACGGACCCGCACCTGGACCAGGGTCAAGACCGGCAAATAGGGCCGGATGCTCGTGAGGCGATGGCGCTCCGGACGCATGGTCGGCCGGGGCGCCTTTCTCGAAAGGAATCCCCGGACGTGGCCCTGCCCTCCGCCAAGCAGCATGTGTTCGCCCCCTGGAACGATCCCGAGGCCAGGCCCTTGATCCGCATCGAGGGCGTCTCGAAGAACTTCGGCGACTTTCTCGCCGTCAACAAGGTCGATCTGAACATCTATCCGGGCGAGTTCTTCTCGCTGCTGGGGGCGTCGGGCTGCGGCAAGACCACATTGCTGCGCATGCTGGCCGGCTTCGAAACCCCCAGCGAGGGCCGGATCACCATCGATGGCATCGACATGACCGAAATCCCGCCCTATGAACGGCCGGTCAATATGATGTTCCAATCCTACGCCCTGTTTCCCCACATGACGGTGGCGCAGAACGTCGCCTTCGGCCTGAAGCAGGACGGCCTGCCCAGGACGCGGATCGCCGACAAGGTGAAAGCCGTGCTCGATCTCGTGCAGATGAGCCGTTTCGCCCAGCGCAAGCCCCATCAACTGTCCGGGGGACAGCGCCAGCGCGTCGCCCTGGCCCGCTGCCTGGCCAAGGAACCGAAGGTTCTGCTGCTCGACGAACCGCTGGCGGCTCTCGACAAGAAACTGCGCGAACAGACCCAGCTCGAACTGGTCAATATCCAGGACCGCGTCGGCATCACCTTCGTCATGGTGACGCACGATCAGGAAGAGGCGATGACCATGTCGGCCCGGATCGGGGTAATGAACGCCGGATTGATCGAACAGGTCGGGACGCCGGTCGAGATCTACGAATATCCGGCCACCACCTTCGTCGCCGATTTCATCGGTACGGCCAATATGTTCGACGGCGTCGTCGCCGTCGACGACCAGACTCATACGGTGGTCGACTGCGCCGAACTGGACACCCGATTGACGGTCGGCCACGGCGGCGGAGTCGCCGTCGGGGCGCCGGTCACCGTCATGGTCCGCCCGGAAAAGATGACGGTGCAGCGAGACGCGCCGGAGGACAGAGTGAACTGCGCCCATGGCGTGGTCGCCGACATCGCCTATCTGGGCGACATCTCGATCTATCACGTGCGCCTGGCCTCGGGCCGCAAGGTCCAGGTGGCGCTGACCAATCTGCGGCACACCAGCGAACAGCGGCTGACCTGGGACGACGAGGTCTATCTGACCTGGCATCCGGCCAATTCCCTGGTCCTCGTCCAGTGACGGCCGCCCTGCCGCAACCGCATCGGCCGTCACCGGCGGCGACGGCGCCGCGTCCCGGACGCCATCGCCTGGCCTCGACGTGGCTGATCCTGCTGCGTCGCTGGGGACGCGCCCTGGTCGGGCTGCCGCCTTACGCCTGGCTGGTCCTGTTCTTCCTGATCCCCTTCCTGATCGTCCTCAAGATCAGCTTTTCCGAGACCCAGGCCGCCATCCCGCCCTATCTGCCGCTGGTCGGCTGGGCCGAGGACGCGGTCCTGCAGATCCGCCTCAACCTGGGCAATTACCGCTATCTGGTCACCGACGAGCTTTATTTCGACGCCTATCTGAACTCGCTGAGGATCGCCGGCCTTTCCACCCTGTGCTGCCTGCTGATCGGCTATCCGATGGCCTATGCCATCGCGCGGGCGCCGCGGGCGGCCCGCAATCCCTTGCTGATGCTGGTGGTGCTGCCGTTCTGGACGTCCTTCCTGATCCGCGTCTACGCCTGGATGGGCATCCTCAAGAACGAGGGTCTGCTGAACGCCTTCCTGCTGTGGAGCGGACTGACCGATCATCCCCTGCAGATGCTGGAAACCGATTTCGCCGTCTATGTCGGCATCGTCTATTCCTATCTGCCCTTCATGGTGCTGCCGCTTTACGCGACCCTGGAAAAGATGGATCTGTCGCTGCTCGAAGCCGCCGCCGACCTCGGCTGCCGGCCGTTCCGCGCCTTCCTTGCGGTGACCCTGCCGCTGTCGGTCCCCGGCATGATCGCCGGTTCCATGCTGGTGTTCATTCCGGCGGTGGGCGAGTTCGTCATCCCCGATCTGCTGGGCGGCCCCGATACCCTGATGATCGGCAAGGTGCTGTGGTCGGAATTCTTCGACAATCGCGACTGGCCCGTCGCCTCCGCCGTGGCGGTGGCCATGCTGGTCCTGCTGGTCGCCCCGATCATGGTCTTCCAGCACTATCAGAACAAAAACGCGGGGACATCGTGATGAAAAGCCGCGCCCTGGCTCTCTACGCGGCGCTCGGCTTCGGCTATGCCTTTCTTTATCTGCCGATCGTGCTGCTGGTGGTCTATTCCTTCAACGCATCGAGGCTGGTCACCGTCTGGGGCGGTTTTTCGACCCAATGGTACGGCGAACTGCTGAACGACGGAAAGGTCCTGGACGCCGCCTGGCTCAGCCTCAAGGTGGCGGTGCTGAACGCGACCATTTCGACCGTCCTCGGCACCCTGGCCGCCGTCGTCCTGGTGCGCTTTCGCCGCTTTGCCGGCCGCACCCTGTTCTCCGGCATGATCACCGCGCCCCTGGTCATGCCGGAGATCATCACCGGCCTCGCCATGCTGCTGCTGTTCGTCGCGATGGAGCAAACCTTCGGCTGGCCGGCCGGCCGCTCGATGACCACCATCGTCATCGCCCATGTCACCTTCAGCCTGTCCTTCGTCACCGTCGTCGTGCAATCGCGCCTGGCCCAGATGGACATTTCGCTGGAGGAAGCGGCGATGGATCTGGGAGCCCGGCCGGCCAAGGTGTTCCTGGTCATCACCCTGCCGATCATCGCGCCCGCCCTGCTGGCCGGATGGCTGCTGTCCTTCACCTTGTCGATCGACGACGTGGTGATTTCCTCCTTCGTCACCGGCCCCGGTTCGACCACCCTGCCGATCGTCATCTTCTCGAAGGTGCGCCTGGGCGTCAGCCCGGAGATCAACGCCCTGGCCAGCATCGTGGTGGCCATCGTCAGCCTCGGCATCGTCATCTTCGGCATCGTCGTGCAACGCCAGGAAGCCGACCGCCTGCGGTCGCTGAAGACGGCGACCGATCGGGGGTAGGCTGAGGCGCGATATAAAATGGGATCACAGATGAACACAGATACCCGCAGATGAATACAGATCAAAATTAAGATATTTGATAATCTTTGACTGTGTTCATCTGTGTCTAATCTGCGTTCATCTGTGGAAAATTAAAAGTCATTCGATCAGAAGACTCCCGACCCCTTCGGCCGCGAGCAGGCGTCCAGCAGATAGGCGATGGACTGGAAGCTTTCGCCGCTGTGCTGCTCGAGGCCGATCTCGCAGGTGCGGCTGGACGAGCAGCCGATGAAATCGGCCGGGGCGCCGTCGGTCAGGTGGCGCAGCGCATAGGCGTTCAGTTCCGGCCGGAAGAATCCCTTGTCGCCGGCGAAGCCGCAGCAGGTCACCGCCTCCGGCACCGAAACCGCCGAACTGCAGGCCTCGGCCACAGCGCGGAGCTTGGCCTCGAGGCCCATCCGCTTGACGCTGCAGGGCACATGCAGCAGGACCGGCCGGTCCCGCCGCTCGATGGCAAGGCGCGGCAAAACCTGGTCGTGGAGGAATTCCGGCAGATCGTGAAGCGAAGCCCGGCCCTTCAGGAGATCCTTCATGCGCAGGCTGCAGGGACTGGCGTCCATCACCACCGGCAACCGGCCGTTCCGGCTGGCGGCAAGGATGGCCGCCGCCATCTCGCCGCCTTTGCGTTCGGCCTCGTCGGACAGTCCTTTGCTCTCGAAGGTCAGGCCGCAGCAAAGACCGTCGAGGCCGTCGGGGATCGTCACATCGAATCCGGCCTTGTCCAGCAGGCCGACCACCACCTCGGGCAGCGAGCGCCGATCGCGCCCGCGATCCGACGGCCCCATGGCGCGGCTGGGACAGGCGGCGACATAGACCACGCCGTCTCGCCCGCCCCGCAGCCGGGGCAGCGGACCGGCGCCGGCATTGTTGGGCATGGCGGACAGGACCAGCGGACTGTTCGGCCCCGCCGCGCGGCGCAGGGCGCGGCTCGCCCCTTCCACCGCGCCGGCTCCCAGCAGCCGGCGCGCCGCATGGGCGCCCGACAGACCGCGCCGCAGCGCCCGGGTCACCAGATCGAAATGGAGCCCCACCCGGCCGGCGATCCAGCGGCCCGCCGCGCCGCGCCGTTTTCCGCGCAACGCCTTGGTCAGCAGACCGGTGTTGATGCCGACCGGGCAGACCAGGGAGCACAGGCCGCAGGCGGCACAGGTGTCGATGCCGTGATAATCGTAAAGGCGGCGAAATTCGACGGCAGGGTCGCCAGCCGATCGCCGGCTGACGATGTCGCGCCAGCCGACGATCCGCTGGCGCGGCGTCAAGGTCAGGCCGGCCGACGGGCAAAGCCTTTCGCAAAGGCCGCATTCGATGCATTTGTCGATGGCGGCGAAGGCCGCCGGCAGCGGTTTCAGATGATGGAGATGCGCCTCGGCATCGTCGGACAGGATGACGCCGGGATTGAGCAGCCCGGCCGGGTCGAACAGCTGCTTGATCCGGCGAATGAGGGCGAAGGCCTGGCCGCCCCACTCGATTTCGACGAAGGGCGCCATGGCCCGGCCGGTCCCGTGCTCGGCCTTCAGGGAGCCGTCGTAGCGGCCGGCCACCACCTCGGCCACGCCGTCCATGAAGCGGCCGTAGCGCGCCACCTCGGAGGCTACGTTGAAATCCTGGGTAAAGATGAAATGCAGATTGCCTTCCAGGGCATGGCCGAAAATCATGCCGTCGTCGTAACCGTGCGCATCCATCACCCGGCGCAGGTCGCGCGCCGCCTCGGCCAGATGCTCGAGAGGGACGGCGATATCCTCGGTGACCACCGTGGTGCCGGTCGGCCGCAGGGCGCCGACCGTCGGCAGCATGCCCCGGCGGATGGCCCATTGGCGATCGATCTCCTCGCGGTCGGTGGTGAGATCGGGCAACCGCAACGGCTCGCTCGCTTCCAGCACCGTCTTGACGCGGGCGAGGTTGTCGGCCAGAGCCTCGGCGGATTCCCCCCGTATCTCGATCAGCAAGGCGCAGGCCTCGTCGGACAGGGCCGCGATATAGGCCGGTATCCCCGGCTTGGCCTCGATGGAGCGCAACGAGGGCCGGTCGAGCAGCTCGACGGCGGAAACCGGCGTCGCCTTCAAGGCGACGACCGCCCGGCAGGCCGAGACCATGTCCGGATAGACCGCCAGGCCGGAGGCCCGGTGCGGATGGTCGGCCACGGTGCGATAGGTGATCGAACTGATGAAACCCAGGGTCCCTTCCGACCCGATCATCAGATGGGCCAGGATGTCGATGGGATCGTCATAGTCGATCAGGGCGTTCAGGCTATAGCCGATGGTATTCTTGATCTTGAACTTGCGGCGGATCCGCTCGGCCAGGGCGGCGTCACCGCGCGTCCGCCGCGCCAGGGCGAGAAGATCGTCCAGCAAGCCCCGATGGCTCTCGGCAAAGCTCCGCCGGCTGTCGGCGTCCGCCGTGTCGAGGACGGCGCCGTCGGCCAGGACGACCCGCACCGACTCCATCGTCCGATAGGAATTCTGCGCCGTTCCGCAACACATGCCGCTGGCGTTGTTGGCGGCGATGCCGCCGATCTTGCAGGCCTCGATGGAGGCCGGGTCCGGTCCGATCTTGCGCCCGAAGGGCGCCAGGCGACGGTTGGCGGCGGCCCCGATCACGCCCGGCTGCAAGCGGATCCGCGCCCCGTCGTTCTCGACCGCCCAGCCGTTCCATCCTTCGCCCAGAACCGCGAGCACCGAATCGCTGACCGCCTGGCCGGACAGGCTGGTTCCCGCCGCCCGGAAGGTGACGCCGAGGTGAAAGCGATGGCACAAGGCCAGCAGCCGCCGCACCTCCTCCTCATTTTCCACCACCACCACCAGCTTGGGGATCAAACGGTAGAAACTGGCGTCGGCGCCCCAGGTCAGGCGGCGCAGCGGATCGCCGATGATGCGCTCCCGCGGCAGGGTTTCCGCCAGACCGGCCGCCAAAGCATCATAGGGCGCCGGGAGTTCCCCCACGGCGAAACCCTTCTCGAAATCGATCCGCGTCATACCATCCTATCCCGGCAGGCCTCATCCTCGAGACCTCCGGTTCCTCTCGAATGTGAAATGGGTGTGGCGATGTTTAATCACACTTGCCATCTCCGTGAAAGCCCCACGGGATGCACACATACGAAATGTGATTTTTCTTCCCCTGCGTCATTGCGTCGCCCAAAAGAAGAAAAGCGCCAGTGGCACTTTTCCTTATTCTTCCAGGGCGGGTCGGCGGCCGGATGGTGCGGAACGGGAATCGCCGCTCAGTCCGCCGGCGCCGTGGCGATAGAGGCGTGCCGCAGAATTTTCTCGAAGTCCTCGGCCGGCATCGGACGGCCGAGGTAATAGCCCTGGGCTTCGTCGCAGCCGCAAAGGCGCAGGCAATCCAGCACCTCCTTGCTTTCGATTCCCTCGGCGACCGTCTTCAGGCCCAGGCTTCGCGCCATTTCGACGATGGCGTGAACGATGGCGGCGTCGCTGGCGCTGTGCGTGATCTCGCGAACGAAGGACTGGTCGATCTTCAGCTTGTCGATCTTGAACTTTTTGAGATAGGCCAAGCTGGAATAGCCGGTGCCGAAGTCGTCGATGGAGAACATGACGCCCAAGGCCTTCAGCCGTTCGACCGTTTTCATGACCGTGGCGGAATCCTTGACCAGGGCCGACTCGGTCATCTCCAATTCCAGACAGGTGGGATCGACCGCGGACTGCTTCAGCACCCGGGTCACCACCTCCAGCAGATCGCCCCTTTTGAACTGCACCGCCGACAGATTGACCGCGATGGTGATCCGCGGCAGCTTCCCGGCCCGCCACGCGGCGCTTTGGCGGCAGGCTTCGCCCAGGACCCACTCGCCGATCGGCACGATCAATCCGCTGTCTTCGGCAATGGTGATGAAACGGGCCGGCGCCAGCAACCCCATCTCGGGATGCCGCCAACGAATCAGGGCCTCGGCGCCGATCACCCGGCCGCTCTCGACGGCGATCTGCGGCTGGTAGTGCAAGACGAATTCGTCTCTTTCCAGCGCCTGCCGCAGACCGGTCCGAATCCGCAGATATTCGTCGGCGTCGACATTCATCTTCTCGGTGAAGAAGCGATGGGTGTTGCGCCCCGCGTCCTTGGCGAAACGGGCGGCGGTGTCCGCCTTCTTGAACAGTTCGTCGAAGCTCCGTCCATCGTCGGGGTAGATCACCGCGCCAAGCGACGCCGAGATCGACACCATCACGCTGTCGATGTCGAACGGCGGCTGCAATTGTTCGAGGATCTTGTCGGCCACCGCGGCGATGTCATCGACATCGGCGATGTCGCCCAGCAAGATGACGAACTCGTCGCCCCCCTGGCGGACCACCACGTCGGAACCGCGAACACAATCGAGAAGCCGGCCGGCCACCGCTTTCAACAAGCTGTCCCCGGCGGCGTGCCCCAGCGAATCGTTGACCCGTTTGAAATTGTCCAAATCGAAGAACAGCAGGGCCGCCTTGCTTCCGGTTCGATCGGCGTGACGGATGGCCTGATCGAAATGCACCTTTCCCAGGACGCGATTGGGCAGGTCCGTCAGCGCGTCGTGATGCGCCAGGAACTCGACCTGGGCCTCGGCCGCCTTGCGGACCGTCACGTCGTTGATGATCACCACGGCGCCGAGCACCTGCCCGTCCTCGCAAACCGGCGCCGTCCGGGCGCTGTACCAGCGCCGATCGCCGGCGCCCACCGGCCCGGTGAATTCGCAGCGGCCGGACCGCGCCGCCTCGAAAACCTCCCGCAGGGCGAGTTCGATCCGGTCGCGGTGTTCTTCGCAGACCCATTCGGCGATGGCGCTGCCGACCATGTCCTCGCGCGATCGATCGGGCATGCCGCGATTGGCATAAGTGATGACGCCGTTGGGATCGACCATCCAGATGAGACTGGGCGCGTTTTCGGTGATCACCATCAAATGTTGCTCGCTGGCGTGCAGCCTTTCCTCGGCAAGCTGGCGCGCCATGCCGTTTTCCTTGAAAACCGAAACGGCGCGGGCGATCGCCCCGATCTCGTCGTCCCGCTCGTCGAAAGGCACCTCGACGGAAAAATCCCGCCGCGACAGCCGGCCCATCACTTCGGTCAGATTGAGCAGGGGCCTCGAGACGCTTCGCGCCACCAGAAAAATCGCGCCGACGCAGGCAAGCACGACGATGATGGGAATGAGCGAAAGATGGATCAGCTCGGTGGCGAATTCCGCATTGAGATCGTCGATATAGACGCCGGTCCCGATGGCCCAGCGCCAGGGTTCGAAAAAAAGGGCCACCCCCACCTTGTCGATGGCGTCGGCCGAACCGGCCCGCGGGAACTGATAGAATATGGGAGCGCCCCCCGTGCGGCTGCTCTCGATCAGGTCCTTAATGAAAAAGACGCCATTGGCGTCTTGCATGTCGAGAAAGTTCGCACCCTCGCGATCCGGCATGGGCGGCAACAGGATACTGGTCCCGTCTTCACCATAGATGAAAAAATATCCGTCTCGCCGATAATGCAACTCGCGGATTTCGGCGATGGCCTGCACTTTCGCCCGGGCCTCGTCGAGGCGGCCGTCCAGAACGCGCCTTTGGTAGGAAGCGGCGATGCCTCGCGCCATTTCCGAAAGATTGCGCACCTTGTCGATGCGTTCGGCCAACATCTGGGCCCGCAGGATATGCATGGCCGCGACGACCAGCAGCACCATGCCGAAAAAACCGATGATCCCCGTCAACATCAGTCTGACCGAGATGCTCGGGGTGAACGGATGCATCCTCTTCGGCATGACCACCTTAAATTTCGGCTCGGGACCTGGCGCGCAACGATCGCTCCAAGTCCCAAGCCTCGATATGACGCCTCCGCTTCGGCGGATTCAAGCGCCGCTCGGGCTTGCGAAAAGCCCGATGCGGCCGCTCAACCAACCGGCCCTCGGAGCGTCGATCCTTAGCCGGCCGGCACGCCTGCGGCGGATCGAAGGGTCCTGTCCGGCGTCAGGCCGTGCGGATACGGGCGATGAACTGATCGACCTCGTTGCCCAGGGTTTCCGATTGTTTCGACAATTCGGTGGCGGCGTCAAGCACATGACCGGCCCCGACCCCGGTTTCGCCGGCCGCTTCCGTCACGCCGGCGATATTGAGCGAGACCTCATGGGTGCCGGCCGCCGCCTGCTCGACGTTGCGGGCGATCTCCTTGGTCGCCGCGCCTTGTTCCTCGACCGCCGAGGCGATCGCCGCCGAGATCTGGTTGATTTCGGTGATCGTCGCGGTGATCGCCTGGATCGCCGCCACCGCCTCGCCGGTCGCCGTCTGCACGCCCGAGATATGCTGCGAAATGTCGTCGGTGGCCTTGGCGGTCTGGTTGGCCAGGCTTTTCACCTCGTTGGCCACCACGGCGAAGCCCTTGCAGGCGTCGCCGGCCCGCGCCGCCTCGATGGTGGCGTTCAAGGCCAAAAGATTGGTCTGGCTGGCGATGTCGTTGATCAATTTGACCACGCTGCCGATCAGATCGGCCGAAGAGGCCAGGCCGTTGACGATCTCGTTGGTCTTCGCCGCCTGGGCCACCGCATTGCTGGAAATCCCCGCCGCCGCATTGACCTGGCGGCTGATCTCATGGATCGACGAGGAGAGTTCCTCGGCCGCCGAGGCCACCGTCTGCACATTGCTGGAGGCCTCTTCCGAGGCGGCGGCGACGACCGTCGCCTGATGGCTGGCATGCTCCGCCACCGCCGACAGGGATCGGGCCGTGCCCTGCATCTCGGTGGCCGCCGAGGCCACCGTCTGCACCACCCCCTTGACGCTCGCCTCGAAATGCTCGGCAAGGGCGTTCATCGCCCGGCGCTTTTCGTTCTCGGCCTGCTGTTTCGCCTGTTCCTGCGCCAGACGCAGCGCGGCCGCTTCCCGGGCCCCGTCGCGCAGGACCTCGATCGAGCGCCCCAGAGTGCCGATTTCGTCGCCGCGTTCGGTCCCGCCGACCTCGACGGCGAAATCCTGCTTGGCCAGGCGTTCCGTCACCGAGACCAGACGCCGCAGGGGAAGGGCGATGTTGCGGGCCAGGAACCAGCCCCCGACGATCAGAAGCAGGGTGATCGGCCCGATGATCCCCGCGTATTTCAGCCCGGTATTGGCAAATTCCGTATTGACGTCGTCGATGTAGATCCCGGTGCCGATCGTCCATCCCCACGGATCGAAGTTGAGCGCGGCGGCCACCTTGTCGACCGGCTTGTCGGAACCGGCGCGCGGAAACTGATAGAATACCGGACGGCCGTCGTGGTGGCGACCGGCGTCGATCAGCTCGCGGATGAAAAACACGCCGTTCTCATCCTTGAGATCGATGAAATTGCTGCCTTCGCGTTCCGGTTTGGGTGGCAGCAGGACGCTCGTACCGTCCGCGCCATAGATAAAGAAATACTCGACGCCACTATACCGTAAGTTGCGCAATACTTTCTTGGCCAGATCCTGCGCCGTCGCCTGATCGAATTCGCCGGCTTGCGCCCGATCGTAGAAACCCTTGGCAACGTCGCGGGCCACTTCCGCCAGGTTTTTCACTTTATCGACGCGATCTTCAATCATCGTCGAACGCATGAAAGACAGTGCGAAAGCCGCCAGGACGATAAATCCGACAACACCGCCAAATACCAATGAAATCAGTTTTGTCGAGATTCCCAAACGCTTTAACATGCTTCCTCCCGAATGGCCGCTCTACCTGACATTTTCACAGCCACGTCCTTTAGATCACATCGCAATTTACGTCTTATTGTAACTATTCAGAACATTACCATCATTCTTGATGACGTGCCACAAAGCCAGGACAACCATATCTGCAATGACTTTGCGGAAGGCAAACTTTTCCGCGAATCACTTTTCGCCGGTCTTGGGCGTATGCCCCGGCAACGCGCAAGATCCTTCCAGAAGGCGTCCAGATGAAGCCCGAGAATCGATCTCAAAAGCGCTTGGATCGAGTCCCCGACGGCTGCTTCGGCTGATGACCGCAGCTATGGTAAAGTAATTTTACCACAAAAGTAAACAAGGTAAGTCACCTTTCGTCCGGACTCCCGCATCGGATTTCTCCGCCGGGGGACGCCTCGCCGGCGGTTCCGGCGTCCTTCGGGTCCGGCGGAGACATTCTCAATTTTTCTTAATGGTCCGCCCAGCTTCCGTCGAGGCGAAGCCTGGCATTTTATCCGGGAGTTTTTCGGCTTGCGCCGCCCGATCCGGCGACAAAGCCCCCCCTTCAGGAGGAGGACCATCAAATGACCCACCCGATCACGCGGAGAAAGTCCGTCTTGGCGGCCACGCTTCTCGCCGGCAGTATTCTCGCCGGCGGATTCGCCGTCTCCACCGTTCAGGCGGCGCCGGCGCCCGAGCCTCTGCAGCTGGCCCCGGTGGTCAACCAGGCGGGATTCGCCGAATTGGCCGCCAAGGTCCGCCCGGCCGTGGTCAATATCGCGACATTGGAAATGCCCCACCAGACCGATATGCACGACATGCCGGCCCTGCCGCCCGGTTCGCCCTTCGCCGACATGTTCAAGCAGTTCTTCAATCACCGCAACGCCCGTCCGGAGCATGCGCTGGGATCGGGATTCCTGATCGATCCGGCCGGGTTCATCGTGACCAACAATCACGTCGTCGACGAAGCCCATAAGATCACCGTCACCCTCGACGACGGCACCAACTATCCGGCCAAGGTGGTCGGCCGCGACGCCAAGACGGATCTCGCCCTGCTGAAGGTCGAGGCCAAGAAGCCCCTTCCCTTCGTCGCTTTCGGCGATTCCGACAAGGAACAGGTCGGCGATTGGGTGATCGCCGTCGGCAACCCCTTCGGCCTCGGCGGTTCGGTGACCGCCGGCATCATCTCGGCGCATGGGCGCAATATCAACGAAGGCCCCTATGACGATTTCCTGCAGATCGACGCGCCGATCAATCCCGGAAATTCCGGTGGTCCGCTGTTCAATCAGTCGGGCCAGGTGATCGGCATCGACACGGCCATCTATTCGCCGAACGGCGGCAGCGTCGGCATCGGCTTCGCCATCCCGTCGCGCATCGTGGCGAAGGTGGTCGATGCCTTGCGCGAGCACTGCCAGGTCGACCGGGGCTGGCTGGGCGTGCAGATGCAACCGCTGACACCGTCCCTGGCCAAGGCGGTCGGACGCACGCAAGACGACGGCATTCTGGTTTCCGACGTGCTGGCGGACTCGCCCGCGTTGCATGCCGGGCTGAAGCAGGGCGACGTCATTACCGCTTTCGACGGAAAGCCCATCAAGACCCCGCGGGATCTGGCCCTTGCCGTCGCCGACGTCGCCGCCGGAAAAACCGTGCCGATGGCGGTCTGGCGGGACGGACACGAGCAGACGGTGGACGTCACCGTCGGCACGCAGGCCAAGGAGGAAACCGTGGCCAAGAATGACGAATCGGGGGCCGGCCCCTTGGGAATGGCGCTGGAGCCGTTGTCCCCGGAAGCCAGGACCGAACTGGGCCTCAGCAATGCCGTCAAGGGCGTCGTCGTCACCCAGGTGACCCCCGGCAGCCGGGCCGACGACAGCGGCATCCAGCCGGGCGATGTGATCGTTCGCATCGGCGATACGCCGGTCACCTCGCCGAATCAGGCGGCCACGCGAATCCATCAGGCGGAAGCCGCCAAGAAGGAGGCCGTGCCGCTGCTGGTCACACGCGACGGCACGACCTATTATATCGCCCTGCAGCTTACGCAAGGCTGAGACGGAAACCGAACCATGATCCTGGTCGCGCCGGCCTTGCCGGCGCGACCAAATCGCGCAGTCTCCCCCGAGGGCCCATGAAAATCCTGCTGGTCGAGGACAATGAACGCGTCACGCAGTTCGTCTGCAAGGGATTGCGCGAAGGCGGCCACGTCGTCGACAGCGCCGGCAGCGGCCGGGACGGATTGTTCCTCGCCTCGACCGAACGCTACGACGTGATGATCTTCGACCGCCTGCTGCCGGACGGCGTCGACGGTTTGTCCATCATCGAAGTGTTGCGCAAAACCGGCAACAAGACGCCGATCCTGATCCTGAGCGCGCTTGCCGAGGTCGACGACAAGATCCAGGGGCTGCGGGCCGGCGGCGACGATTATCTGACCAAGCCTTTCGCTTTCGGCGAGCTGGAGGCCCGCCTGGACGCCCTGATCCGCCGCGCCCGGGGAACCGCCGACCGCCAGACGATCCTCACCGTCGCCGATCTCAGGATGGATCTGCTGGCCCACAAGGTGTGGCGGGCCGACACGGCGATCCAACTGCAGCCCCGCGAGTTCAAGCTCCTGGAATATCTCATGCGCCATGCCGGCCAGGTGGTGACCAGGACCATGCTTCTGGAAAACGTCTGGGACTATCATTTCGACCCCCAGACCAATGTCATCGACGTCCATATCAGCAAATTGCGCCAGAAGCTCGACGCCGATGCCGAGCGCCCCCTGCTGCAGACCATCCGCGGGGTCGGCTATCGCCTCGGGTCCGATGAGTAATCCGCCGTTCCCATCCCCACCGCTTCTTTTCTTCCGCGCGGGGCGGGCGTGATGCGCATCGGACTCTTCCGTTCCACCGCCATGCGGCTGGCCGTCGGCTATGCGCTGCTGTTCGTCCTGTCGTCCTTCGTTCTGGTCGGCTTTCTCTGGTGGCGCACCGCGGCCTATTTCGAGCGCGAGGTCAATGCCGTCATCCTGTCGGACACCCAGGCCATCGGCGACCGCCTGCAGGATTTCGGACTGTCCGGGGCCATCCAGACGATCAACCAGCGGATTCGCCAGCACGCCGACGAGCATGCGATCTATCTGCTGGCAGATCCGGCCCTGGTGCCGGTCGCCGGCAACCTGGCCGCCTGGCCGCTCAAGATCGGCCATCAGACGGGCTGGTATCAGGTGGAATTGGCCCGCGACGACAAGCTCTATGCGACGCGCGTCCTTTACGTCGGATTGCCGCAGGGCTTCCATCTGCTGGTCGGGCGCGACGTCCAGGACCTGGTCGCCATCCGGCGGTCGATCGTCGACAGCCTGGGGTCGGTGGTTCTCATCGCGGTCATTCTCGCCATGATCGGCGGCCTTCTGGTGCGCCGGGCCATTCTGCACCGGGTCGACGCGATCAATCGCACCGCCTCGGGCATCGTCCTCGGCGATCTGTCGCGCCGGGTCCCGTCCCGCGGATCGAGCGACGAATTCGACCAATTGGCCCAGACCATCAACGGCATGCTGCAACAGATCGAGGTCCTGGTCGACGGCGTGCGCAACGCCTCGAATGCCGTCGCCCACGATCTGCGCACGCCCTTGGCCGAATTGCGCGGTCGCCTGGAAGAGGTTCTTCGCAATCCGCCGCCGCCCGAGGCGACCCTGCGGGAGGTCCAAGCGGCGGTCGACGACCTCGATCGTCTGATCGAGGTCTTCAACGCCTTGCTGCGTCTGGCCGAAATCGATTCGGGGGCGCGCCTGGCCGGCTTTCGCCAGGTTCCCCTGGACAGCGTCGTCGGCGAGGTGGCCGAGCTCTACAGCCCGCTTGCCGAAGAAAAGCGGATCGAACTGGCGACCGACCTGCAGCCCGGGCTCACGGTCAAAGGCGATCCCTTTCTGCTCGCCCAGGCCATCGGCAATCTGCTCGACAATGCCCTCAAATATTCCCCCGCCGAGGGCCGCATCACCTTGACGCTGGCCCGATGCGCCGACGGCGGGGTCGGCATCCGCGTCGCCGACAATGGTCCCGGCATTGCCGACGCCGAATTGCCGAAGGTGATGGAGCGTTTTTATCGCGGCAACGCCGGCCGCGGCACCGAAGGCCTGGGCCTCGGCCTCAGCGTGGTGGCCGCCGTGGCCCGGCTGCACGGCGGCAGCATCCGTCTGGCCGATGCCGGGCCCGGCCTGATCGCCACGCTGCATCTGCCGGCCGTTTCCTGAGGCGGACCCCGGCCGGTTTCCGGACGTTCACCGGCCGGGGACGGGTCGATCACATCGATCTTGCCAGGCGCACCGATGAAGCCTATCGCTTCTTGTCGCGCCTGATCGCCGCGCAAGCCGGCCTCACGGATTCCGGGCAAGGTCCTTCCGGCGGCGGTCCCATTCGAGGAGTTCCGCATGTCTTCACTTTTCAGTCCCTTGCAAATCGGCCCCTATCGCCTGGCCCATCGCGTCGTCATGGCGCCCTTGACGCGCATGCGGGCAACAAGGCCGGGCGACGTGCCGTCGGCTCTCAACGCGCTCTATTACGGGCAGCGGGCCAGCCGGGGCGGATTGATCATCGCCGAAGGATCGCAGATCTCGCGCAGCGCCCAAGGCATGCCGGCAACCCCCGGCATCTATTCGGCCGAACAGATCGCCGGATGGAAAGCGGTCACCCATGCGGTGCACGCGAAGGGCGGAATCATTTTTCTCCAGCTTTGGCACGTCGGCCGGATCTCGCATTCCTCGCATCAGCCGGGCGGCGGACTGCCGGTCGCGCCCTCCGCGGTCCGGCCGGCCGGCGAAGCCTTCACCGCGACGTTCGAACGCAAGCCTTTCGAGACGCCGCGCGCCCTTGAAACCGATGAGATCCAGGCGGTGATCGACAGCTATCGGCAGGCCGCCCGCAACGCCCGGGAAGCCGGCTTCGACGGCGTCGAAATCCATGGCGCGAACGGTTATCTCCTCGAGCAATTCCTCCAGAGCAGGACCAACCGGCGGACCGACGCCTATGGCGGATCGATCGAGAATCGGATGCGCCTGCTCGTCGAGGCGACCCAAGCGGCGGCCGAGGTCTGGGGCGCCGACCGGGTCGGCGTCCGCCTCTCCCCCTTCGGCGTCGCCAACGACAGCGGCGAGGCGGAGCCCCTGGTCCTTTACAGCCGGGTGGTCGAGGCGCTCGGCACCCTCGGCCTGGCCTATCTCCATCTGATCGAGCCCCGCGCCAGCGGCGCCGGCCAGGCCGAGGTCGACCACCAGGGCGTGCCGTCCGCGGCGGAAACATTCCGTCCGATCTGGCCGGGCGTCCTGATCACCGCCGGCAATTTCCGCGGCGACACGGCCGAGGCCGCGATTGCCGCCGGCCAGGCCGACGCGGTCGCCTTCGGCCGCCTCTTCATCGCCAATCCGGATCTTCCGGAACGGCTTCGAAGCGGAGCGGCCCTCACCCCTTACAACCGCGGCACTTTCTATGGCGGAACGGAGGCGGGCTATACCGACTATCCATTTCTGGGCGTTTGAGTTCCCGGAAAGGCAGATAGCGTTCAACGGCGGCGGTTGAGAAGGACGAAGCCGGTGAGGAAACCGCCGCACAGGCTGATGATCGCCAAGGACGGCGCGCGCCTGGCGAGGCCGCGTTCGAGATCCTCGAGGGCCGGCGCCGCGGCCGATGCGGCCGAAACCGCAAGCGCCGCGGCGTCGTTCGAAAGCACCGCGAGGCGGCGGCTCGCCGGCCCGGCCCGAACGATCAGGTAAAAGCCGAAGAAAACGATCATCGCGAAAACGAGCAAGCCGGCCGCCACGGCAAGGGCGGCGAGATCGGGACTCAATGTCCGCAGCAGCACGGCGTAACAGGCCTGCGCCGCAAAACCGATGGCAAGCAGGAGAAAGGAAAGCCCCAGACCCGCCAGGGCGAAAAGCCAGATGCCCTGCCTCACGATACTGACGAGAAAAAGGAAGACGATCCGGCTCTCGGTCAGGGATCTCGTCAGAGCCAGGAGCGAGGCCAATATGCCCCTCACCGGCGTTGGTTGGAAAAGAGCGCCGCCAGAACCAATCCCGAGGCAAAAGCCACGGCCAGACTGGTGACCGGGCGTTTCGTCACATAGGTCGAGACTTCGTCGAGCGACGAACGGCCGTTCGCCTCGGCACGATCGATCAGCTCCGTCACCACCGACTTCAGCCGCTGCGCCTCCTCCGCCATTTTTCCCTGTCCATTGGTCAGCGACTTCTCGCTGAGCTTCAGAATATCGGCGCCCAACGCTTCGAGATCGCGACGAAGCACCGGCCAGGAAGCCTCGGTCAGTTGCTCGGCTTTTTTGCTGGGGTCAGCGTGTGCCATGGTAAATCCTTTCTTTGAGAGTTGCTTCGGACGCATGAAAAAACGGGCGAATGAAAAAAACGGGATCGGCGGCGACGCGCCGGCGTTGCGGTCGTTCCGTCGTCTGAATCCGGAAATCAGGCGTGCCGGCGGCCCGCCACGGCCAGGGCGCCGCCGACCAGAATGAAGATCACGCCGGCATAGGGCGGGATGACCACGTCGTTTTCCTTGTCCTTGGTGGCCGTCAGCGAACCGAGTTTCGCAACCTCCTCGGTATGATGGATCGGGATGACACTGTAGGTTAAGCCGACCACGCCCAGAACGATCAGAAGAACGCCCAAAATCGTCAGGAATCGCATGCCTGTCTCCTCCCGCCGAGGGTCTGGCGGAGGCGAACGTCCCGGCTTTGTGGAATTGCCCGACGACGCCGGCCGTTCCAGACCCTGCCGCATAACAACGCGGCGGAAACGAAAAAGTTCACAAAATTCCATATCGGATTCCGACCGGGCCGGAATCCGGACATCCGGCGCATTTTCGGATCCCCGGGATCGGCCCCCCGGGATCGGGTGGACATCCCTGGGCGAGCGCTTTTCAGGAAGGGGCCGGATCGGATCGGGATTTTTTTGTTAACATTTACACCGCTTTTATTTTACAACCCGCCCGACCAGGCGGCTCTTCAATTTATGGAGGGTTTTCAATCCGTTAATCGGAACGGCGATGGAGCGGAAATTGTCCGTTGCGCCGCGCCGGCGCCACCTTTGCGGCCTCGGCGGCGAATTTCAGGGTTGGCAAGCGACTTTTTCCTTCCTAAGTCTAGCAGGCTCAACAACCGAGGAACCACGAATGGACCGATCGAAAGATCAGATCGATGCTCATTTCGGCAAATCGGGCATCAGCGCCGCTTGGGGGATCGTCGTATCGCTGCCAACAGGAACCTGTCGCCAACAAGCGCCTAGCGTTGAGAGGTAAATAAATGGCCATTCAAGATGAATTTCACCACGGCATCATCGAGTGCCTGCCGCATTTGTCGGGTTTCGCTCACTTGCTGGCCCGCAACCACGCGCTCGCTGAGGATCTCGTGCAAGAGACCGTCTTGCGGGCTCTGACCTACCGCGATCAATTCAAGCCCGGGACAAATCTTCGGGGCTGGCTGCTCATCATCCTGCGCAATCGCTATTTCAATGAAGTCCGCAAGAACAACCGCAAGCACAGCATGCCCGTCGAAACATTCACCAACGAGCCCGCCGTGAGCGGTGGCCAGGACGAAAATCTCCAGCTCCGCGATTTCAAGCGTCATTTCCAGAAGTTGCCGGAAACGCAAAAGGAAGCGCTGCTCCTGGTCGGGGTCAACGGTTTTTCCTATGAGGAAGCCGCCCATATCGCCAGCTGCGCCGTCGGAACGATGAAAAGCCGCGTCTGCCGGGCGCGCATGCATCTGCAGACGGTGATGTTCGGTGAAATCCGCCCGGATTCTCCGGTGGTCAAAGACCAGATGGCCCGGCCCGATCCGGCGCCCTGGCATGATATTTCGACATTCTTCTCGCTGGCCGCACTGGCGGCGACGAACGCCCGGGCCCCGACATTCGCGAACCGATTATGATGGTCGTTCCATCATCCCGATGAGCGAAGCTCTCCGGAGACCGACGGTCTCCGGAGAGCTCGAGGGGCCCGTTCAGCGCTTCAGACTTCGGTGCCGTGCGGGGTTGCGATACGCTGGCGCCGCTTTTTGCCGACCGCTTCGGGCTGTTTCGGTTTTTCGCCGTCCGGCCAGTCGAGCGCCCTCTTGATTTCCCGCGCCTTGACCTCGATCTGACCCGATTTCGCGAATCTCCGGGTCGGCTCGTCATGGACCCGGGCGGCGGTCCGGTTGCCTTCACCTTGGTTTTCCACCTCGGGCGAAGCCTCTCCCTTAAGTTCTTTTTCCGCGACAAGCCAGTAGTGGAGAGCACGATTTTCGGGATGGCCATCCGCCACCCACATCTGGTGGGCGCGATCGCGAATACGCTGTTCGTCATGGTCCGTCATGGATGGCTCTCCCAGAGGAAAATGGCATGAAGCAAGAAGAAATGAACCGCGGCATGCCGGTCAGATCGCCTGCCGGCTTCCTCCCGCAGACTTCGTTCCTTCAACACCGCATCGGCCACGGAGTTCCGTTCAGGGCAATGGGAAATCGAGGCGCCCCCTGCCGATTATGACGCCCTGCAATCCGCAACCTTCTCGGTCCGCATAGAGTTATTGCTAAGAATTGGATCAGGAGGCCGACGGTGGCCGCAGATTTTGTATTCTGTGCACATCATAATTCCAGCAGCGTTCAGATTATCGCTTCAGTGCTGCGACATTTTTGTGACCGGGCAATTCACGGAACGCTGGACCGCCTGCCGTCCAGCCGCTAACTTATTGGTAATAAATTACGCTGTATCCGTTAGGGCGCTACGAATTTAACGCCAACTGGACTCACCGGGTGAGTCGAGGTGCTCCCATGGGAAAATTCACCAAAACATCCACCCCGTCCGATTTTTTTTATGCAGACAAGGGCAATGTGCAGGCCTCGAGCACTCCAACAATGTCGCAAAAAGTGAGCAAAAAAGCCAAACGCGCCAAATTCGACCCTGAGCAGCAGGCCGTTATCGGACGGCAGCTGCAGGCGCTTTATGACGAGGTCGTCAATCAGGCGTTGCCCGAGAAACTTCAGGATCTTTTGGGAACATTGGATCAGCCATCCAAGAAAAACGGTCAATAGGGGCGGACCTGTCCGGAGATTCCGGGCAGGAGCAGGTTGGCGCTAGAGCGATTTGCGATCAGACTGGATCATCGATTTTTCTCGTCATTGCCTTGGATCAGCCGGAATCCAGGGGGCACCCCACGGGCGTTTCCGAGACTCCCGGATCCCCGCTTTCGAGCTTGTGAAATAATCCCAGTGG
>JAATGN010000056.1 GCA_015654615.1 Rhodospirillales bacterium | reverse complement strand
CCACTGGGATTATTTCACAAGCTCGAAAGCGGGGATCCGGGAGTCTCGGAAACGCCCGTGGGGTGCCCCCTGGATTCCGGCTGATCCAAGGCAATGACGAGAAAAATCGATGATCCAGTCTGATCGCAAATCGCTCTAGCGGGACGTCGCCACGCTTTCGACGCCGACCATGGCGCGCAGCAGGCCGACCAGCCGGTCCCGGCGCTCGGCGGCGTCGGCGGCCAGATACAGATCGATCTCGAGATGGGCCAGCGAGGCATTCCATGGTTCGGCCGCCCCCTCGACGTTCTGGCGAAGCCGGACATAGATCTGCAGCGGCAGGACGTCGAGCCGGGCCAAAATCCCGGTCAACCGGGCCATCACACCCGAATCGGCTTCGGCCACGACCGAGACCAGATGTGACGTCAGGGTCATCGGCAAGGGAACATTCATCGAAATCGCCGCTCTTTGAGAATGGGCCGGACCGACCCTATGCGACCGATAATATTCCCCATGACGCACATAGTCTTTGCGATGTTCGGGAAAAACGCATAAATTTTGCATATATCATGCCGATATTCCTGTTTATGCGGGTCTTTCATGCAAGCCAAGCTTGATCAATTGGACTGGAAAATCCTCGATGTCCTGCAGCGCCGGGGCGATGCCTCGGCGGCCGACGTCGGCGAAGCGGTCGGCCTCTCCCAGTCGCCCTGCTGGAGACGGATCCAGCGCCTCGAGCAGTCGGGATTGATCAAACGCCGCGTCGCCTTGCTGGACCGGCGGGAACTGGGCCTCAATCTGCTGATCTTCGCTCATGTCAAACTGGAGGCGCACGGCGGAAATTCGATGGACGCCTTTCGCACCGGCATCGCCGACATCCCCGAAGTTCAGGAATGCTACGTCCTGATGGGCCAGGTCGACTTTTTGCTTCGTATCGTCGCGCGCGACGTCGAAGCTTATGAAAGCCTGTTTTTCGAACGCCTTTCCCGGTTGCCGGGCGTGCGTGAAATCAACTCGATGATGGCCGTCTCCACGGTCAAGGAAACCACCGAACTCCCCCTGTCCAGCCTCGCCCCGTAAGGGCCTGGGACGGAATAACCGCACCAGGCCCTCAAAAGCCCGAGCGGCGCCTGATCCCGCCGCTGGCCGGCGCGGAATCCTTAATTTTTTCATGGTTATTGCCGGCACGTTGAAATTCAGACTTTACAGATCTGAGATTCAAACACTCTCGATTCAGTGAAACAAACTCTTTCACAGACCAGCATGGACACCATATCGTCTACATCAGAAAAACATTTCGAACATATATCGGCGTCATATATCACATCATTACGATAACTATCCTTCTCGATACGTCTTCCTTGCTGTCTTCATTACGTTTTATTTTATCGATGTTCACTGTCGCATCACGACGGGAGCAAGTAATGAATTGCACCCTGACGCTCGCCTCACTCGAAAGGAATTGTCAATGTCCAAGGTCATAAGTGCGGATGGCGTCGCGGCATTGGTCAAGGATGGCGCCACGCTCTGCGCCAGCGCCCTCACCCTCGCCGGCTGGCCGGAGGAAATCGCGATGGCCATCGAAAAGCGATTTCTCGCTTCCGGCCACCCCGCCGCCCTGACGCTGGTTCATGCCTCCGGCATCGGTGACTGGAAGACCAAGGGCACCCAGCATTTCGCCCATCCCGGAATGATCACCCGCTGGATCGGCGGGCACACCGGCCTCGCCCCCGACATGGCGAAAATGGTCATCGACGGCGGCTGTGAAGGCTATTGCCTGCCGCAGGGCGTGATCTGTCAGCTATGGCGCGAAATAGCCGCCCATCGCCCCGGATTGATTACCAAGATCGGCCTTGGCACCTTCGTCGACCCCCGCCTCGAAGGGGGACGGATGAACAAAGACACCACCGAGGACATCGTCAAGGTCATCGCGCTGGAAGGCGAGGAGTGGCTGCTTTATCCAACCTTCAACGTCGATGTCGCCATCATCCGCGGCACCACCGCCGACGAGCACGGCAATTTGACCGTCGACGACGAAGGCGCCCTGATGGAATGCCTGCCCTTGGCGCAAGCGGCCAAGAACAGCGGCGGCATCGTCATCGCCGAGGTGGAATATCTGGCCAAGACCGGCTCGTTGCATCCGAAGAAAGTCCGGGTTCCCGGCGTTCTGATCGACCATATCGTCATCGCTCCGCTGGAACACCATTGGCAGTCGGCGGCCACCCGCTTCAATCCGGCCTTCTCCGGCGATCTGCAAATTCCCCTGGATTCCATTCCCGAAATGCCGCTCGATGAACGATTGATCATCGCCCGGCGGGCCGCCATGGAATTGGAGGCCGGTTCGGTCGTCAATCTCGGCATCGGCGTTCCGCAAGGCATCGCCACGGTGGCGGCGCAGGAAGGGGCCGACGACATGCTGACCCTGACGACCGAATCGGGATCGATCGGCGGCATCCCGGCCAGCGGCGAGAATTTCGGCATGGCCTTCAACACCGAAGCCTTCGTCGAACAGCATGCGCAATTCGACTGGTATGACGGCGGCGGACTGGACCATGCCTTCCTCGGCGCCGCCGAGGTCGATCCCAACGGCAATGTCAACGTCAGCAAATTCAAGGGCCGCTGCGTCGGCTGCGGCGGCTTCATCAACATCACCCAGAACGCCAAAAAGGTCGTCTACTGCGGCACCTTCACCGCCGGCGGCCTGCGCATCGCCGTCACCGAAGGCAAGCTTTCCATCCTGCAGGAAGGCAAGGGCAAGAAGTATGTCAAGAGCGTCGAACAGGTCACCTTCAGCGGCGCCTACGCGGCGCAGACCCGGCAGCCGGTGTTGTTCGTCACCGAGCGGGCGGTGTTCGAACTGCAAGACGGCCGCGTCACCCTGATCGAAGTCGCGCCCGGCATCAATCTCGAGGGGGATATCCTCGCCCAGATGGAATTCGCCCCGCGGATCTCTCCATCGCTCAAATCGATGCCCGCCGAAATTTTCCGTCCCAAATGGGGAGGCCTGCGGGCGGTTCTCGAATCAAAGAAGCGCAAAGTCTTCTCGGCGGCCGTTTAGGTCATTCCGAGACGATCCTGAGGAAAGGTAACGAAGATGAGTGTCCTCACTCCCGAACAACTGGCAATAAAGCAGGCGGCGAAGGACTTTGTCGCGCAGCATATCATCCCGCGGGCCGGCGAATTCGACCGGGCCGGCGAATTTCATCCCTATCTTCTGGAGGCGGCGAAGGCGAGCAAGATCTTCGCGATGGCCGTGCCGAAGGAATATGGCGGGCTGGATTACGACTCGGTGACCCAGGCCCTGGTTCTCGAGGAATGGGGCTATGGCTGCGCCGGCATGGGGACCACCCTGGCGGCCAGCATCCTCAGCATGGATTCGGTGCTGGTGGCCGGCACCGACGAACAGAAGCGGCGCTATTTCACGCCGATGCTGAACACCGAGATCGGGGCCTTCGGCTTGACCGAACCCGGCGCCGGCTCGGACGCCGGCGCCGGCAAGACGACGGCGGTCCGCGACGGCGACGATTATGTGATCAACGGCTCGAAGTGCTGGATCACCAACGGCGGCGTCGCCACCGTCTATGTGATCTACGCCCTGACCGATCCGGCCAGGGGGGCCAAGGGGTTGAGCGCCTTCATCATCGAGCGCGGCCGCCCCGGCTTCACCATCGGCACCGTCGATCACAAGCTGGGCATCCGCAGTTCGAACACCGTCGAATTGTTGCTGAAGGATGTTCGCATCCCCGCCGCCAACCTCCTCGGCAAGGAGGGCGACGGCATGAAGATCGCCATGAAGACCCTGGATCTGGCCCGTCCGGCCATTGCCGCCCTGAGCGTCGGACTGGCCCAGCGCGCCCTCGACGAATGCGTCAAGCATCTGCAGAAGCGTTTCCCCGACAAGCCGCAGCCGGGACAGACCCTGCAGTTCAAACTGGCCGATATGCAGATCCAGGTGGAAGCGGCCCGCCAGGTGCTGCACCACACCATGGCCTTGCGCCAGGCCGGCGTGCCTTTCTCCAAGGAATCGGCGATCTCCAAGACCTTCTGTTCGGATGTCGCGATGAGCGTGAGCTCGCAGGCGGTCAGCCTGATGGGCTCCTACGGCTACACCTCGGAACTCGGCAAATATATGCGCGATTCGAAGATCATGCAGATCTACGAGGGCACCAACCAGATCCAGCGTCTGGTCATTTCGCGGGCGGTCCTGGCCCCCGCTCCGGTGGCGGTCCCAGCCCTGAAGGCAGGTGAATGATGAATTTCGAACTGACCGAGGAACAGCAGCTCATCGGGCAGAGCGCCCGCGAGTTCGCCAAGGAATATCTCGATCCGATCGCCGCCGATCTCGATCACGGCGGCGCCTTCCCCCAGGCGATCGTCGACCAACTGGCCGGCCACGACTTCCTGGGCCTGCTGCTGCCCGAAGACCTGGGCGGCGCCGGCGCCGGATTCGTCGCCTATGTCACGGTGGTCGAGGCCCTGTCCCGCTCCTGCCCGGCCGTCGCCTCGATCCTCAACAATCACACCCTGGCCGCCCAGGCCATCGCCCAATGGGGCAAGGACGGGCAAAGAAAACAATATCTCCCGGCGATGGCCAAGGGGGCTCGCCTCGGCGCGCTGGCCGTCTATGAAAACGGCGCCGCCCCGGGGATCGGTCCCGACGCCCTGCTCGCCTCGCGCCAGGACGGCAAATATGTGCTGAACGGCACCAAGGCCTATGTGCGCAACGCCGGCGCGGCGGATCTCTATGTGGTTTTCGCCACCCTGGAACCCTCGGCCGAAAAGAAGGCGCAGACGGCGTTCCTGGTCGAAGCCCGCACGCCCGGCCTGACCGTCGGCCCGAAGCTGGAGACCATGGGTTTGAAGGGCTGTCCGGTTGCCCATGTGATTTTCAGCAATGTCGCCGTCGATGCAGAGGCCTTGCTGGGCGACGAAAACGGCGGGTCCCGGCTGGCCGGCCGACTGCTGTCCCTGGGGTCCGTGGCCGAAGCGGCGCAGACCATCGGAATCGGCAAGGCGGCGGTCCGGCATGCCGCCGAATATGCCAAGCAACGGGTCCAGTTCGGACGGCCGATCGCCACCCTTCAGGCCATCCAGACCTTGCTGGCCGAAGTGGCCACCGACAGCCATCTGGCTTGGCTGGGCGTGCAGCGCACCGCCCAGTTGATCGAAGACGGCGAGGCGTTCGAGGCCGACGCCGCGATGGTCAAGGCCTTCCTGGCCCGCTTCGGCGCGAAGATGCTGATCGACACCTGCCAGATCGAAGGCGGCTTCGGATACAGCGAGTTCATGCCCTTGCCCCGCCTGTTCCGCGACATCGCCGGCACCACCCTGCTCGACAGCCCGGCCGACTTCCCGGACCGGCTCATCGCCGAGGCCATCGCCTGAGATCGTGACCCACGCCCTCAAGGAGCGTAACGAATGCCCAAGTTCCTGGTTTTGTACAAATGGACCCTCGACGAGCAGGACATCAAGATCAGGCCGGACGACTTGAGCCTGGATGCCAGCCGGGCCAAAGGAAAAATCAGCGATTTCGACCGCAACGCCATCGAGGAAGCGGCCCGCGTCGTGGAGAAACAGGGCGGCAGCGTCGACGCTCTCAGCTACGGCACGGCGGCCGTCAAACAGTCGCTGAAGGATGTTTTGTCGCGCGGCGCCGACAAGGTCTATTGGATCGCCGATGAATCCGCCGAAAAGGCCGATGCCGCCGTCACCGCCAAGGTGTTGGCGGCGGCCATCCGCCGGATCGGCCCCTATGACTTCATTCTCACCGGCGAAGGCAGTTCGGACCTGTTCAACCAGCAGACGGCGCCCCGTCTGGCGGCGCTGCTCGACCTGCCCTGCCTGTCCTTCGTCCACAAGCTGGAGATCGACGGAGCCAAGGCGAGCGTCGCCCGCAAGCTGGCCGATTGCACCGAACTGGCGACGGTCGCCGGCCCGGCGGTCATCAGCCTGCTCTCCGACATCAACAAGCCGCGCATTCCCGGTCTGAAACAGGTGCTGGGGGCGTCCAAAAAACCCAACGAGGAGATCCCCCTCAGTGCGCTTGGACTGTCGGCCCAGGATCTTCAGCCGAAAGCGGTCCGCCGGTCGGCCAAGGGATTCGTGATGACCCGGAGGAACGTCATCTTCAAGGAGGCCAACGCCTCCGACAATGTGGGCAAATTGATTACCAGCCTGGCCTCGGAAGGCCTGCTTTAGAGGGGCGATGACGACGATGAGCGGAATTTTTCTCTTTTCCGAAGACGGCGGGCTGGCCAAGCAATTGCTGACCCCGGCCCGGGCCCTGAAACAGGCGTTGGGCCAACCGATCACGGCTCTGGCCTTGAACGAGGTCGCCGCCGGTGAACTGGCCAGCCTCGGCGCCGACAAAGTCCTGGTCCTGCAGGCTCCCGACCTTTGGACCGAAGGGCTGGCCGAAGCGATCCATGGCCTGGTCCGGGCGGCGGAGGCCAGCATTCTCCTG
>JAATGN010000324.1 GCA_015654615.1 Rhodospirillales bacterium | reverse complement strand
GCGAGCCGAAGGCGCGGCAATCCAGGGGGCCGCCGCCTTGTTCCTGGATTGCTTCGCTTCGCTCGCAATGACGGCGGTATGTCTATCCATGTTCCATGCCGCCGTTTTCATCTCCGGCTTCCAACTGGCCGGACGCCGACAGGTCGTCGAACGACTGGTGGCTTTTCCGATAGAGATCGGCATAGAGGCCGCCGACCGTCATCAGGTCGTCGTGGCTGCCTTGCTCGAGGATGGTCCCATGCTGCAAGACGATGATGCGATCGGCCTGCCTGACGGTGGCGAGACGATGGGCGATCATCAGGCAGGTGCGGCCCTTCAGCAGGACTTTCAGGGCGTCCTGGATATCCCGTTCGGTAAAGCTGTCGATGCTGGCGGTCGCTTCGTCGAGCACCAGGACGGCCGGATCGGCGACCAGGGCGCGGGCGAAGCTCAGCAGTTGCCTTTGGCCGATCGACAGGTTCTGGCCTCTTTGGCCAAGCTGGGTCTCGTATCCGTCGGGAAGATCGACGATGAAATCATGGGCATGGACCGCCCTGGCGGCGGCGATGACCTTTTCCCGCGAAACGCCGGGCGTGCTGAAGCGAATGTTCTCCAGCACGGTTCCGGCGAACAGGAACGGCTCCTGCAACACCATGGCGACGGCGCGGCCGAGGGAGTCACGGGTGAGGTTTCGGACGTCGTGACCGCCGATCCGCACCTCGCCCTCCCAGACGTCGTAGAAGCGATGGAGCAGGGCGGTGATGCTGGTTTTTCCCGAACCGGTCGGGCCGACCAGCGCCACCACCTGCCGGGGCGCGATGGTGAAATCGACGTCGCGCAGGACCGGCTGACCGGGCTGGTAACCAAAGGTCACGCGACGGAATTCGATGCTCGGCCACGCCGCGTCGAGGGCGACGGCAGCGGGCCTGTCGACGACGCCGACCGGCACGTCGAGGACTTCGAAGATCCGGTAGCCGGCCGCCATGGCCCGCTGCATGACCGTGTATTGCTGCGACAGGGTGCGGATCGGGTCGAAGAATCGCTGAACATAGAAGATGAAGGCGATCATCACGCCGATATCCAGCCGACCGCCGCCGACCGCCGTTCCGCCGGCCACGACGATGACGGCCTGGGCGATCCCGGTCAGACTGTCGACGGTCGGGACCATGACCTGGGAAACCCTGGCGGCCTTCAGATAGGCCTTGAAGCAGTCGTCGGCCTTGGCGACGAAGTCGGCGAAATTGAGTCCTTCGCGGCGCGATTCCTGAACCGTCCTGACGCCGCCGATATTTTCGGCCAGGGCTCCGTTGACGATCGACGCGGCGTCCCTTGCCTGCCGGAAGGTCGCCTTCACCCTGGACAGCCATACGGTCCGCACGCCGATCAGGACGGGCAGGACGGTCAGGGTGAGCAGCGCCAGCCGAAGGTCCATGACCAGCAGGACGCCGACGATGCCGACCAGCAAGACCAGATCGCCGATCGCCGACACCGAGGTTTCCAGGAATTCCTGCAGGGAATTCACGTCGCCCTGCAGCCGGGACATCACCCGGCCGACGTGAGTCTGGTCGAGGAAGGTCAGGGAAACATCCTGCAAATGGGCGAACATCGCTCGGCGCAGATCGAAGATCACCCGCTGGGCGAGGCGGGCCGCCGTCCATTCCTGGAGAAAGCTGCCGAGGGCATTGGCGGAGATCAGCAGGACGAAGCCGCCGACCACCCATCCCAGGGGGAGCCGTCCATCGGGATCGACGATGCTGTCGACCGCCCGGCGGATCAGGATGGGGATGCTGACCTGGGTGCAGACGAACGACAGGACGGCCGCCAGGGCGCCCAGCAAGGTGATCCGATGGGGCCGGACGAAGCCGAAAAACCGGCGCACGATGCGCTTGTCGAAGGACGAAAAAATATCCTCGCCCTGCAGCCCCTGGTGCAGGACGGCATTGGGGCCGCCGCCGAGGCCGATATCGCCCAGGCTCATGCCTCGATCTCCCCCAGAATCCTGCGATGGCGGGGCGCTTCGGCGGAGCGGGGCGCATGGGGCGATTGCATCTGGAAGAGGCTTGCGTACCGTCCGCCGATGGCCAGCAATTCGCCATGCGTTCCCCGTTCGGCGATCCGTCCTTCCTCGAGCACGATGATTTCGTCGGCATGCCTGAGCGAATTGAGCCGATGGGCGATGATGATGATCGCCTGGCGCCGGGTGGCGGTGCGCAGGGACGCGCGAAGACGATGTTCGGTGGCGGCGTCGACGGCCGATGTGGCGTCGTCGAGCACCAGGAACGGCGGGTCGGGAACGACACCGCGGGCGATGGACAGGCGTTGCTTTTGTCCGCCCGACAGACGGACGCCCCGTTCGCCGATGCGCGTTCCGTAAGCCTCCGGCAGCCCGGCCAGATGGTCGTGGATCTGAGCCGTCGAGGCGGCTTCGACCAGGCGATGGTGATCGGCATCCGGGTCGGCATAGGCAAGATTGGCCGCTATCGAGGCGTCGAACAGGAAGATGTCCTGCTGGATGACGCTGACGGCCCCCCGCAACGAGCGCAGGGTGACGTCGCGGATATCCTGTCCGTCGATCGAGATGCGACCCTCGGTGACGTCGTAGAAGCGGGCGATCAGATGGGCCAGGGTGGACTTGCCCGCCCCCGAAGGGCCGACGATGCCCAATGATTTGCCGGCTTCGAGTTCGAAGGAAATGTTCGACAGCACCGGTTTGGCATCATGGCCGGTCCCGTAGGAGAACCCGACGTTCTCGAATTTCAGGGTGCCTTGCGTCAGCCGCAGATCCGCCGCGCCGGGGCGATCGGCGATCTTCGGACGCAAATCGAGAATCTCGAACAGCCGCGCTCCCGACGAGATGGCCCGGGCGCCGGAGTTGACGATCATATTGATCTGGCGCACCGGAACCTGAAGGACCGTCATATAGCTCAACACTTCGGTCAAATGGCCGACGGTCATCCGTCCGCCCTGGACGCGATGACCGCCGATCAGCAGCACCAGGGCCATGGATAGGTAATAAGCCAAGGTCGTCAGGCTGATCGAACCGGACCGGATGAAGATGCGGTGATTGGCCAGGCGCAGCGCCGCCGTCGCCGCCCTGTCGAATTTCGCCAGTTCGAACGGGCCGGCGGCGAAGGCCCGCACGACCCTGACGCCCTGAAGACTTTCTTCCATGATCCGGGTGAGGATCGACATCCGTTCCTGCAGGCGGGTCCAGGTCAGGCGCAGGAACAGACCGGTGCGCGTCGCCCGCCAGACGGCGAAGGGCACGAAACCGAGCGCCAGTCCGCCCATCGCCGGATCTCGGGAAAACAGCATCCAGGCGCCGAAGACCAGCAGCAGGCCGAGGGTGACGATGCGTTGCATGCCGTTTTCGATGAATCCGCGGACCCCTTCCAGATCGAGCATGCCGCGGGTGATCAGATCGCCCGAATGGGTCTTGTCGTGAAAGGCGAAATCCAGCCGCTGCAGTTTTTCGAAGAAGGCCAGCCGCAGATCGTAGCCGATGCGTTGGGCCAGCCACTCGGCATGATAGCCGGCCGCCATCTGCAGCAGGCCGCGCCCGGCCGCCGTGCCGATCAGCCATCCCGCCGTCAGGCCGAGGGCGAGCCGCCCGGCCGAGGCCTGGGCGGTTCCCGCCGCCAGGAGCGCGTGGGCCTGGTCCACGGCCCGTCCGAGCAGTTTGGGCATCAGCAGGTTGAACACGGTGGCGCCCAGGCTGCCGCCGAGGGCGAGGCCGAGATGGCTCGGGTAGCGCGCCGCCATGCCGAGGATGCGCTTGAGGACATGCGGCATGGCGGCGAAATCGACCGCGCCGGAGCCTTTCAATTCGGCCAAGGTGACCTTGAGCCCGTCGTGGTCGCCGCTGTCGGGGCGGGCGGCGGGGCTCATGGGCGACGGCGCACCGGGTCCGAGGGGACCGATCGGCCGCGATCGTTCGGTCTTCTGGCGATCAGGGCATGCGATTCGACGACCTCGGCGACCGTTCCGTCGTCCTTGGCATAGGCGGCGAGGATGGCCTGCAGTTCCGCCGCCACCTGGTCGGTTCCCAGCGATTCCAGCCGCGGCCAGATGGCTCCATAGGAAAAGGCCCGCTCGACCAGATGTTCGACCGGGGTGTGGCGGCGTTCGATGATGCTCACGCCCTCGAGACGGGAAAACGGCGAATCCAGCAGAATCGCCTCATGCGGAATGGTCCGGGCGTCCTGGCGGACCACCGCCGCTTCATGGCCGTCCCGATAGGGTTTCAGATAGGCGTCGTAGGGGATTTGCCACTCGTTGTCCTGCAATTTGGGCGATGCGTGGCCGAACAGCACGACGGCGCCGTCGGTCTCGGTGATTTGATCGAGACGGCGCAGCGTGTCGGCGCGGTCCATCCAATGAAAAGCCCGTCCGATCGTCGTCACATGGATCGGCCCGATCTCGGGGCCCAGGACGTCGGAGCTGCCGGCGCGGAAGGTCACGCGGGCTTGCTGTCTTTCGGCATGGTCCGTCGCCATCCGCAGCATTTCCGGTTCCGGGTCGATACCGATCACCTCTCCGGCGAACGCCGCGAAGGCCACGGCCAACTGGCCCGGTCCGGTGCCCAGATCGAGCAGCCGGTGGCGGGGGCCGAGGCCCGTCAACGAGGCGACGCGGGCGATCAGGCTGTCCGAATAGGCCGGCCGGCCGGAAAGATAGTGGGGGGCGGCGAAACGGAAACGCCGGGCGATCTCCCGGTCGGACTGTTCGAAGGCGGCGATCTTGGTCATGCGAATGTCTCCCTCTGATGCTTAAGGCTCGTTAAGCAGTAATCGCGTCATTGCGAGTTCCGCACCGACCGAGGTCGCCCCTCCCGGGTGAAAATGCCGTCACTGCGAGCGCAGCGAAGCAGTCCAGGACAGCCCGGCACTCTGGATTGCCGCGTCACTTCGCTCCTCGCAATGACGGCGTTTTCTGTCTAGCCGAAGGCGCGGCAATCCAGGGGCTGCCCCCTTGTTGCTGGATTGCTCCGTTGGGGTCCCCGGCGACACGATCGCGGGACAGACGCGGCAAGGCGGCGGCGCTTCGGCCGGCGATGCGGCCGCTGATGATCACTTCGCTGAGATTTCCGCCAAGAAGGTAGAGATGGCCGAAAAAGGACCCGAGTTCCCCGACCGCGTAGAGACGCGAAATCGGTTGGCCATAGGGATCGAGGACGCGCTGGCTTTCGTCATGTTCCGGTCCGCCCTGGGTGTTGGTCAGCAACGGCCAGACCGGCACGGTGTAGTAGGGCGCCTGGCCGATCGGGACGATGGTGCCCGGCGGGCGCTTGAAGTCCGGATCTTTTTTCCGGGCGGCGATCTCGTTCCATCGCCGGACGGTGCGGCCGAACACCTCCTTGTCCCAGCCGTGGGCGGCGGCGGCGGCGTCGAGGCTGTCGAACCTCCTGATCCAGCCCCGTTCGATCTCGGCGCTGTTGTCCTCGCTCCAGGCATAGCGGTGCTCGGGATGGGCGGTGAGGGGGCTGGCGATGCGACCCAATTTGCGTCCCGCCTCGTCGAAGACGAGATAGGCGGGAATTCTCGGATAGTCGGGGATGTCCGGATCGTAATAGCCCAGGGGCCGGGCGGCGGTGTCCTGCACCGCCGGATGCAGTTCGTTCATGAACCGCTTGCCCTCCTTGTCGACGGCGATCCAGGAGATCGGCCGATCGGGGTTGCGGGCGCCACCGGGAGCGATGCGGAAGGCCGTCGGGAAATCGTCGAATTTGAAGCCGTAGGAGCCGTGGTAGTGCCACATGTGCCAAAGGGCGGCGCCGACTTTCTGGGCCATGAGGATGCCGTCGCCGGTGTTGCCCGGGTTGCCCATGGCATGGACGGGCGTGGCCTCGAAATATTCCCTTTTCAATTTCTCGTTAAATTCGAAGCCGCCGGAGGCCAGGATGACCGCCTTGTCGGCCTTGATGGCGGCGCGTCCGCCGGGCAGGTCGGCCCAGACGCCGATAACTTCACCGTCGTCGTTGGTGATGAGGGCGGTGACCGGCGAATTGAGGTGGAGCGGTATTTCGCGGTGCTCGACGTTATCGAGAAGAACCTTGAAAAAGCGCTGTCCGTTGAGGTTTTTTCCCGTATCGGTCCAGGCATAGCCGGAAAAATCCGGAATATGGCCGACGCTGACCGAAGTGAAGGTGTCGGCCCCGGGAAAAGGATAAATGCCGGCATGGCTGTCATCGCGGGTCACCAATTCGGCCCCGTTGACCTTGGCCAGGTCGCGAAGATAGTCGGGCAGCTCGACCAAACCTTGCGCGAAGACGGCAATGAGCCTGTCTCCGACGCGGCCGCCTTGCGTTTTGGTGAGATAGGCGATGGCCTTGTCGACATCCCTGGCGGCCTTGATGCCGCCGCCGGCCAGAATGGTGATGCCGCCCGCGGTGTTCATCTTCTCGAGGATGACGACCGCGGCGCCGTGATCATGGGCGTTGATCGCCG
>JAATGN010000399.1 GCA_015654615.1 Rhodospirillales bacterium | reverse complement strand
GCCGTCGCCCGGGAAGCCCTGGTCGATGCGATCAACCAACCCTGCCGCTATCTGCCGAGCAGCTCCGATTATCTGACAAAACGCATCCGCAAGGCTCTCGGATGCGGCGAAGCGCCGGCCTTCGACAATGTCTTGCTGATCGTCGATCAACTGGGCAGCGCCAGGACCTTGGTCCTGCGCCGCGGCAGCGCCCAATTGCCGTGATTTGGGCCGTGGTGGCGAGGGCTTTCGATGAATATTTTGATCCGCAGATGAACGCAGATTTGAATCCTATGATTTCGTCGGTGTCCGGACCGGATGTGATCCAGGATCTGCGTTTACCTGCGTCATCTGCGGATCACCATTACTCGCCAGCGGCTCATAATAGGCCGGCGGGAAGCCGGCGCGGTCGCGGGCCTCGCGGTTGAAGGGGGCTTTCAGGCCCTTGGTGAAATGGCCGCGAACGATCTCCTGATAATGCGGCGCGGGGTCGAGGCCGGCCTTGCTGCAAAGACGGTCGAACCAGCGAACGCCCGCCGCGACATGGGCGATCTCGTCTTCCAGAATGGGTTTGAGCACCGCGACGATGGCGTCCTCGCCGGCCGCTTCGAGGCGGGCGATGGTCGACGGCGCCGTATCCAGGGCGCGGGCCTCCAGGGTCATCGGAATCACCGCCAGACGGGCCAGCAGGTCGCCGGAGGTTTTCTGCGCCGCCTCCCACAGGCCGTCATGGGCGGGCAGAATACCGTAGCGGGCGCCCAGACCGCCCAGCAAAGTCTCCAGGGCGGCGAAATGCCGTGATTCTTCCAGGGCGACCTCGACCCAATCGTCGAAGAAGGCTTTCGGCAGGTCCTCGCCGGCGAAACGGGCGGCGATGTCCCAGCCGAGGTCGATGGCGTTCAGTTCGATATGGGCCAGCGCATGCAGCATGGCGATTTTGCCGGCCTGGCCGCCCAGGCGCCGCCTGGGCATCCGGTTCGGCGGCAGGGTCGGCGGTTCGGCCGGCCTCGCCGGGCGGTCCGGGGGCCGGGCGGCGCCCAGCGTCCGAAGGGTTCCCGATCGCCAGGCGGCGGCGGCTTCCGTCGTCAGCCTGACCTTGTCCGCCGGCTCGGCCGCGCTCAGCACGGCCAGCGCGGCTTCGGTCAGGCTGGTGGGTGTCACAACGCCTTCGCTTCGTCCAGAACCTGGGCGGCATGTCCATCGACCTTGACCTTGCGCCAGATTTTCCGGATCACGCCTTTCTCGTCGATCAGAAAGGTCGAACGCTCGATGCCCATGTATTTCTTGCCATAATTGATTTTTTCCACCCAGACGCCGAAATCCTGGCAGACCTTGCCGTCGGCGTCGGAAACCAAGGTGAAGGCCAGGTTGTATTTGGCCTTGAACTTGTCGTGGCTCCGCTGATCGTCCTTGGAAATGCCGACGACGACGGCATTGGCGCCGGAGAAATCCGGCAGCGCGGACTGGAAGGCGCAGGCCTCGGTCGTGCAGCCCGGCGTATCGTCTTTCGGATAAAAATAAAGAATGACTTTCCGGCCCTGCAGGGACGACAAGGCGAGGGTGCCGCCGCCGTCGGTGGGCAAGGTGAAATCCGGGGCGTTCGAACCGACGTCGATGGTCATGGCTGGGCTTCCTTATCTGTCACGGTGGTCTCTCCCAGGGCGGCGCGCAAAGCCCTGACGGGGTGTTCGATCAATTGTTCGTAAAGACCTTGAACCTGCTGGGCTCGTTCGGCCATGAGAACGCGCAGACCCTCGAAATGGGTACTGCCCGTTGCCGCTACCAGCACTTCTTTCAGACGCCCGGGGGCGGTCTTCTCGTCGAATCCCCCTTCGATGGTCTGGCGCAGCACCTGCTGGATGGCCGACCACAGGCGGAGCGCCTCGCGCAGCAGCTCGCCCCGGTCGCCCGGCAACAGGCCCAGTTTTTCGGCTTCGGCCAGCACTTCGTCGGTATTGGTCCGGATCAGGGAGGGGTGCCGGGCGGCCCAGCGCAATTGCAGATACTGGGCGATGAACTCGATGTCGACCAGGCCGCCGCGCCGATGCTTGACGTCCCAGGGCGTGTCGGCCTTGTGCTCGCGGGCCATCCTGTGGCGCATGTCGGCGACGTCGATCAGCAGTTTGACCGGATCGCGTTGGGCCTCCAGGGTCTGGCGGATGATGTCTTCGATGGTCCGGCGCAGCGACTCGCCGCCGGTGATCACCCGGGCCCGGGTCAGGGCCATATGCTCCCAAGTCCAGGCCATATTGGCATGGTATTGGGCGAAGGCGGCGAGGCTGGTGGCGATCGGTCCGGCATTGCCCGACGGGCGCAGCCGCATATCGACCTCGTAAAGGGCGCCTTCGCCGGTTTTGGCGGTCAGCGCATTGATGATCCGCTGGGTCAGGCGGGCGTAATAGGCGCTGGGGGACAGCGGCTTCGGGCCGTCCGACGCATCGAGGCCGTCTTCCATGTCATAGACCAGGATCAGATCGAGATCCGAGGTCGCGGTCATTTCGCGGCTGCCCATCTTGCCCATGGCGACGACGGCGACGCCCCGGCCCGGCAACCGGCCGTGCTGCAGGGCGAACTCGGCTTCGACCCGGGGCTGCAAGGCGATCAGGGTGGCATCGGCCAGATCGGACAGATGGCGTCCGGCCTGCTGCGGGTCGAGCAAGTTGCGAAGGGTCTGCAGGCCGATGCGGAATTTCTGTTCGCTGACCCAGCGCCGCGCCACATCGAGCATTTCCTGATAGTCGCCGGCCTGGTCGAAGGTCCGGTTGGCCTCCTCGACCAGAATGGCGCGGGGCGGCGGCCGATCGAAGAAGCCGCTGGAGAGCACGCTGTCCAGCAAGGTGGTGTTGGCGGCCAGCCGTTCGGCCAGCCGCGGCGCGTCGCCCATGATCTCCGCCACCAGATCGAGCAGGCTCGGATTGGCCGAGAACAGCGCGAACAGCGGCACGCCGGCCGGCAGCCGCGACAGGAAATCGTCGAAGCGGTGGAAGGCGGCGTCCGGATCGGCCGTGCGGGCCAGCGCCGCCAGCAGGGCCGGCGTCAGTTCGGTCAGCATCTCGCGGGCCCGCGTGCTGCGCGTCGCCCGCACCCGGCCGTGGTGCCAGCCGCGGATCTGTCCGCAGATCGCCGGCGCCTGGGTGAAGCCGAGCGTGGTGATGGTCTTCAAGGTTTCCGGATCGTTCTCGCCGCCGGTGAAGACCAGATTGCCGCCGGCCGAGAGCGGCGGGGCGTCTTCGAACAGCTTCGCATAATGGGATTCCACCGTCCGCAGCACCTTGGTCAGCGCGTCGGCGAACGGCTCCCTTCCTTCGAAACCCAGAAAAACAGCCAGGGCCCGCAGCTTTTCCGGCTCTTCGGGCAGCGTCTGGGTCTGCTTGTCGTCGATCATCTGCAGCCGATGCTCG
This sequence comes from Rhodospirillales bacterium, assembly GCA_015654615.1. Lineage (GTDB taxonomy): Bacteria > Pseudomonadota > Alphaproteobacteria > Rhodospirillales > Magnetospirillaceae > Telmatospirillum. Next base: position 17,362 of record JAATGN010000399.1, on the reverse strand, counting down.
AGGCGGCGCAGAAATTCATAGGCCGCGATCAGTTCGGCGGCGGCCGCCGCATCGACATGGCCGGCGGCGGCCAGGGCGAGCAGGGCGTCCGTGGTCCGCGGCACCCGCAGCTGCGCCTCGCGTCCCCCCCAAATCAATTGCTGGGTCTGGGCGAAAAATTCGATTTCGCGGATGCCGCCGCGGCCCAGCTTGATGTTGTGGCCGGCCACGGCGATGCGGCCGCCGCCTTTGTGGGCGTTGATCTGCCGCTTGATGGAATGGATGTCCTGGATGGCGGCGAAATCCAGATGCCGCCGCCAGATGAACGGCCGCAGGAATTTGATGAAATCCTGTCCGGCGGCGTGGTCGCCGGCCACCGGACGGGCCTTGATCATCGCGGCGCGTTCCCAATTCTGGCCGAATCCTTCGTAATAGGTCTCGGCGGCTTCCAGGGAGATGGCGAGCGGGGTCGACCCGGGGTCGGGACGGAGCCGCAGGTCGGTGCGGAAGACATAACCGTCGCCGGTCCGTTCCTCCATCAGACGGACCAGATCGCGGGCCAGGCGGACGAAGAACTCCTGCACCGAGCGGCGGCCGCGATAGTCCACCTTGGTTTCGTCATAAAGAATGATCAGGTCGACATCGCTCGAATAGTTGAGTTCCCGGGCCCCCAGTTTCCCCATGCCGAGAATCACCAGGCCGCCGCCCTTTTCCAAGGCCTCGGGGTCGGGCAGGACGATCTCGCCGCTCCGGTGGGCCTGGCGCAGCAAATGGCCGGCGGCCAGGGACAAGGTGGTCTCGGCCAGTTGCGACAGGGCGCCGGTGATTTTGTCCAGGGACCACAAGCCGCAGATATCGGCCAGGCCGATCAGCAGGGAGGCCTGGCGCTTGGCGATGCGGAGATGGCTCATGACCGCGGCCGGGTCGGATGTGCCGCCGATCGCCGCCACCAGTTCCGCCAGCAGGGCCGGGAACAGCGAATCGGCTCCCTCGGCCAGCAGGCGGCGGAAGAACGCCGCCTCGCGGATCAGGCTGTGGGCGAGATAGGGGCTGTTGCCGAAGACGGCGTCGAGCAGGCGACGATGCTCCGGATCTTCGGCCATGTCCCTGCCGAAAGCGGCCAGGGCGGCGTCCTCCCAATGGGCGGCGGCCTCCCGCCAATGCTCCAGATTGTGCCCGGCCATGACGGGGTCGGCGGGATGGGGCAGAGCGCTTGATTCGACGACAAAGGGCAAGGGCGTCATCCAGATATTGTATTTTCCTCCAGACTGGTGCAAAGCTCCGCCGCAGGTCAAGCCTACATCAGGGGGTTACGCAGGGTGGTGCACGGCACCGTTAGAAGTCTATTCCAGCTTCTCGGCGCCATCGGGATGTCCATCCTGGTCCTAGCGGCCTGGTTTGGTTATCGGTTGTCCGAAGGGCCGCTCAATCTTTCGCTTCTCAGCCCCTACATCGAAGATGCGTTGAGCGCTCCGGGCGTCGGCTTTGCCGTCAAGCTGGAAAAAACGGTCCTGGCCTGGAATCGCGCGACGCGGAGCGTCGAGATCCGTGCCGAGAACGTGCGCGCCCTTTCCGGCGATCAAGGGGTGATCGCGGCGGTTCCGGAACTCCTGATCTCGCTGTCCGCTCCTTCGCTGATGCGGGGCCACATCGCCCCGCGCCGCCTGAGCTTCCGCCATCCGGCCATCCGTCTGCGCCGCGATGCCCAGGGCCAGATTCAATTCGGCATGGGGGATCCCGCGGAAACCGGCGACAAGTCGTCGCCGGCGATCCTCGAGGCTTTTCATGCGCTGTTGGAGCCGCCCGGCGGCGACGGCCCCAGCGGGCAGTTGCAGCGCATCGAGGTCGACGGCGGCGATTTGATGGTCGAAGACGAGGTGCTGGGGACCCAATGGCACGCGCCACGCGCCGATTTGCGCTTCAATCGGGATCAGCGGGGCATCACCGGCCATGCGCGAATCGACCTGCAACTGGCCGGAGAGCAGGCGCGATTCGATGCCGACGGCCTTTACAGCAGTGCTGAACAGGCCGTTCAAGCCACGCTGTCCTTCGGCGGGATCCGGCCGACCCTGCTGGCCTCCCTGGCGCCCGCTCTGCAGCCGCTCGCCGGGTTGCATCTGCCCACCGGCGGATCGGTTGCGCTGCGCTATTCCCTCGACCGGGGACTCCGCGACATTCGATTCGATCTGGTCGGCGGGGAAGGGGTGATCGACGCCTCCCAGACCCTCGGCGTTTCCTGGCCGGTGCGGTCGGTCGCCTTCAAGGGCACGCTCGGCGATGGCTTGAATACCCTCGACGTCGATGAGTTGCGCCTCGATCTGGGCGGCCCCCTGGTGAGCCTCAGCGGGAAGATTGCCGATATTGCCGGCGCCAGCACCGTCGAGGCCGAGGCCCGCGTCGACGACCTGCCGGTCGACGCATTGAAGGGATTGTGGCCGCCGGACGTGGCGCCCAATCCGCGGACGTGGATCTTGGCCAATCTGTCCCATGGCCGCGTTCGCCTCGCCACCGCCAAATTGACGGCTCACCGGTCGGCCGGCCAAGGCTTCGAGAATCTGAGCATCGACCATCTGGGCGGCGAAGTCTTTCCGGAAGACATGACGGTTCAATATCTGCGCCCCATGCCGGTGGTCCAGAACGTCAGCGCCAGCGCCAGTTTCGACGCCGACACCTTCACCATCGACGTCCATGGCGGCGACGTTTCGGGCCTGAAGATCGCCGAGGGGAAGGTCATTCTCGGCGGACTCTCCGCCCCCGATCAGTTCGCCGACATCACCTTGAAGATCACCGGCGCGGTCGGCGACGTGCTGCGGCTGATCGACAACAAGCCGCTGTCCTGGGCCCAGGCCCTCGGCGTCCAGCCGGCCAAGGTGAAGGGCGACGGCGTCACCTCGCTCGCCCTGCGCTTTCCCCTGCTGGAAAATCTGACCTTCGACCAGATGAAGGTGCGGGCCCAGGCCCAGGCCAGCCATTTCGGCTTGCCCGACGTCGCCCTCGGCCTCGACATGACGGAAGGAAACCTCGCCGTCGACGTCGATCCCCAAGGACTGGACGTCTCCGGCAAGGCGTTGCTGGGCGGCATTCCCGCCGATATCCGCTGGCGGGAGAATTTTTCCAGGGCGTCGCCCGTCCGCAGCCGCTATCAGGTTTCGGCCGTGCTGAGCGATGCCGACCGCAAGACCGTCGGTCTCGACGCGGCGCCCTTCCAGCCGCCGTTCGTCAGCGGACCGATCCCGGTCGATCTGACGGCCGTCCTGACCGCGTCGGGGCGGGGCGATGTGGAAATCCAGGCCAATCTGACCGACGCCGCCCTGCAGTTGCCGGGGCTCAACTGGGACAAGCCGCCGGCCGTCGGCGGGCACGCCTCCGCCCTGCTGCGCCTCGCCGACGGACGATTGAGCGAAATGCCGCGATTTTCCCTCGGCAGCACCAACGGTCTCGATGTTCTCGGGTCGGGGAGCTTCGAGAGCGGTCAGTTGCGCAAGCTCGTTCTTGGCAAGGCGAAATTCGGTCGGACCGACGTCCGGGCGAGCGTGACGTTGCGGCCGGGGGAAGCGCCCGCTTTCGATATTTCCGGCAGCAGTTTCGACGCCCGGGAAATCGTCTCGGGGGAGCCCTCCGATCATCGGACCGACCGGGCCTCGCTCGCGCCGAAACAGCATCGCGAGGCGGCCAAGCCGGACGATCTGCTACCGCTGGCCATCCAGGCCAAATTCGCCCAAGTCTGGGTTTCCGACGACGGCATGGTCAGGAATGTCGCGGCCACGATGACGCGGGATCACCGCGACTGGCGTCAAATGCGGATCGACGGCACGGTGGGAACCGCAGAGCCGCTGCATCTGGAAATTCAGCCGTCGGACGGAAATCGCCGCAGCCTCAGGGTGAGCAGCGGCGACGCCGGCGCCGTCCTCAAGAGCTTCGACATCTTCGAAAATCTGCTCGGAGGCCGGCTCGCCGTCGAGGCGAACTACGATGACGCCGATCCCCAGCAGCCGCTCAAGGGCGTGGTGACCATTGCCGATTTTCAATTGGTGAAGGCGCCGGCCCTGGCCCGTCTCCTGACGGTGGCGGCGCTGACCGGCATCGTCGATCTGCTGCAGGGCAGCGGCATCCCCTTCGCCACGCTGGAAGCTCCCTTTACCCTCACCAACGGCGTATTGGCCCTCGACGAGGCGCGGGCCTCGGGAACGGCGCTGGGGTTGACGGCCAAAGGCCAGGTCGATCTCGATCGGGACGTCCTGGCGCTCGAGGGCACGGTGGTGCCGATCTATGCGCTGAACAGCGTGCTCGGCAAGATTCCGCTGGTCGGCTCGCTGTTCGCCGGCGAGAAGGGCGGCGGCGTTTTTGCCATGAATTATGCGATGAACGGTCCGGCCAAGGATCCCACCGTGATCGTCAATCCCCTGTCGGCCCTGACGCCGGGCGTCTTCCGGCGACTTTTCGATATTTTCGACAATGGAAGCGAAACCGAGGTGCGTCCCAAGGACAAGGCGGCGCCATGATTTGAAAAAAGCGGGCGTCCGAGCCTGTGGATAATTCCAGCGGCCCCGGCGTCCCTGCCGGTGTGCCGGCGAAGCCGGCAGCGCAAGAGCGGCCGAGGTTCCCTTTATTTCACAGTTACCCGGTCCGCTTTCTCGCATCGTCCAACCGGCAAGGACGGTGTATCCTGATCCCCGTCTCTATTGGAGTGTCACGGCAAAAGGAAATGCGCCATGACGGACAAGCCGATCGTCGCGGGAAAAGGGCCCATCGTCATGGAACTCGCCGCCGGCGAGACCTATTACTGGTGCCGTTGCGGACGCAGCAAGGAACAGCCGCTGTGCGACGGATCCCATGCCGGAACCGGGCTGGAGCCGATGGCCTATACGCCCAGCGGTACGATGAAAGCGCGTTTCTGCGCCTGCAAGAAAACGTCGCGGCCGCCTTTTTGCGACGGCGCGCACCTCGACCTCGCCTGAAGATCCCTATTCGGCCTTGACCAGAATATGGCGCTTTTTGCCGGCGGACAGTTTGATCACGCCCTCCTTGAGATGGGCGGCGCCGATCAGGTCGGTCTCCGCGCCGACCGGGGCGTCGTTGATCCTGGCCCCGCCGCCTTTGATCAGACGGCGTGCCTCGCCGTTCGAGGCGGCCAACCCGGCGCGGGTGAACAGGGCGAAGGCCGGAATGCCGTCCGCCAGTTCGGCCGCCGGGACGGCGACGGTGGGCAGGCTTTCGGAAACGACGCCTTCCTCGAAGGTGCGTCTGGCCGTCTCGGCGGCTTGCCGGGCCGCATCGGCGCCATGCGCCAGCCGCGTCGCCTCATTGGCCAGGATCTTCTTGGCCTCGTTGATTTCCGCGCCGTCGAGGCTGGACAGGCGTTCGATGTCGTCGATCGGAAGCTCGGTGAACAGCTTGAGGAAACGCCCGACGTCGGCATCTTCGGTATTGCGCCAGAATTGCCAATAGTCCCAGGCGGACAGGCGCTCGGCATTGATCCAGACGGCGCCCTGGGCGGTCTTGCCCATCTTGAGGCCCGAGGCGGTGGTCATCAGCGGCGCGGTGAGGCCGAAGAGGTCGCGGCCGTCGACCCGGCGTCCCAATTCGACGCCATTGACGATATTGCCCCACTGGTCCGAGCCGCCCATCTGCAGGGCGCAGCCGTGCCGGCGCGACAATTCCAGGAAATCATAGGCCTGCAGAATCATATAGTTGAATTCGAGGAAGCTGAGCGGCTGCTCGCGTTCCAGGCGCAGTTTCACCGAATCGAAGCTGAGCATGCGGTTGACCGAAAAATGCCGGCCGAAATCGCGCAGGAAGGCGATGTAATTGAGGCTTTCCAACCAATCGGCGTTGTTGACCATCAGGGCGTCGGTGGGGCCGTCGCCGAAGCGCAGGAATTTGCCGAACACGGTTTTGATGCCGGCCATGTTGCGCGCGATGTCGTCGTCGGAGAGCAGCTTGCGGGCGTCGTCCTTGCCGGAGGGATCGCCCACCTTGGTCGTTCCGCCGCCCATCAGGACGATCGGCTTATGGCCGCTCTTCTGCAGATGCCGCAACAGCATGATGGGCAGCAGACTTCCGACATGCAGCGAATCGGCGGTACAGTCGAAGCCGATGTAGGCGACCACCGGGCCGGCGGCCAGGCGGCTGTCGAGTCCTTCGAGATCGGTGCATTGATGGAAGAATCCGCGCTCGGTCACGGTGCGCAGAAAATCGGAACGAAGGCTCGTCATGGAAAATCGCCTGAGGTGAAATTGAGTCCCGGGCCTTGCATGCCCGGGCCCGGGTCGTTTATCACGATTGCCGATGCCGTACAACGGCAGCCCCTTTGGCCCGGGAAAATCAAGCGATCCGCAGATGCCGCAGAGGGACGCAGATTGAACAGGAATATGAAAATAACCGCGTCATAACGGCTTCCGCATCGACGAGGCGCCGCCCCGTCCTGGATGAAAAAGAATCAGTGGCGCCGGCCTCCATGCCGGCGTCCGCCGCAGAGCGGCGGAGTCTTTTCCGCCGGCACGGAGGCCGGCGCCACTGATTCTTTAGAGAAACAAACAAGGCCGTTATATTTCAAAGGCCCCTAACTCTGCATATCTGCGATGATCCGCGCCATCTGCGGATTAAAAATTCTTCGGAGTCCTGCTTTGACCTCATTCCTCCTCAGCCTCGGCTTGATGTCCGGCACCTCGCTCGACGGCGTCGACGCCGCCCTGATCCGTACGGACGGCGAGCGGGTCGAAGCTTATGGCCCCTGCCTGACGCGATCCTATCCGGAAAGCCTGCGAGACCGCTTGCGGGCCGTTTTGGGAGGGGTGGGGGCGGTCGCCGCGGTGGAGCGGGACGTGACCCTTTTCCATGCCGAGGTCGCCGCGGCTTTGCTGCAGCAAAGCGGAACGCCGCCGGCCGACGTCTCGGTGGTCGGATTTCATGGCCATACCATTCTGCACCGCCCGGAGCAGCGGCGGACCTGGCAGATCGGTGACGGCGCCCTGCTGGCCGACCGGCTGGGCATCGCGGTGGTCAACGACTTCCGTTCGAACGACGTGGTCTCCGGCGGGCAGGGCGCGCCTTTGGTGCCGGTCTATCATGCGGCCCTGGCCGGCGGCCTGGTCCGGCCGCTGGCCGTTCTCAATCTGGGCGGCGTCGGCAATGTGACGTGGATCGGCCAGGATGGGATCGGCCAGGATGGGATCGGCGAGGACGGCGGTCTGCTGGCCTTCGATACCGGTCCCGGCAACGCCCTGATCGACGATTGGGCATTGCGCCATACCGGCCGGCCGGTCGATCTGGACGGCCGGTTGGCGGCGCAGGGCCGGATCGATGGCGATGCATTGGATGCGTTCCGGCAGCACCCCTATTTTGCCCAGCGGCCCCCGAAGTCGCTGGATCGCGACGATTTCTCCAAGATGGCCGCGGCTTTGGTCGGTGGATTGTCGGCCGAGGACGGTGCTGCGACCTTGAGCGCCTTCACCGTGGCGGCGGTCGATCTGGCCGGGCGGCATTTTCCGGCGCCGCCCCGGCGCTGGCTGGTCTGCGGCGGCGGCCGCCGCAATCCCGTCCTTATGGCCGGATTGCGGCAATGCCTGGCGGTTCCCGTCGATCCGGTCGACAAGGTCGGTTGGGACGGCGATGGGCTGGAGGCCCAGGCCTTCGCCTTCCTGGCGGTGCGCAGTCTGAAGGATTTGCCTTTGACCTGGCCGGGGACCACCGGAGTTCCGCGGCCTTTGACGGGGGGGCGCTTGCATCGGCCGAGGACCGGCCCCGACGCCCGACAGACATCGGCGTGAACGGGTGACCGGCATTCCGCCGGCGTTGTGGCGAGACGCCGGGCGGACGCACAGGCGGATGCCGGTGCCACCCCAGTTTTCGTCCCGGCCGGGACGACCGCCAAGTCGGCGGCGGACTAGCCGGCGGCGGCCAGGCTGCGTTCGAGCGAGACGCCGGCCAGATAGTCGTCGAGCGTCACATTGAGCTCGTCCAGCTTGGTGCTGAAGGAATGGTTGGCGCCGGCGATCGTCCGATAGTTCACCGTGATGTTGCGTTGGCTGGACAGCTTGGTGGCGAGTTTGGCGACGCTGGCCTCGGGAACCAGATCGTCCTGGGTGCCATGGACGATCAGCCCCGACGACGGGCAGGGCGCCAGGAAGGTGAAGTCGTAGACATTGGCCGGCGGCGCCACCGAGACGAAGCCGTCGATTTCCGGCCGGCGCATCAGCAATTGCATGCCGATCCAGGCGCCGAAGGAAAAGCCGCCGACCCAGCAGCTGGCGGCGTTGGGGTTGAAGGACTGCATCCAATCCAATGCCGAGGCGGCGTCCGAAAGCTCGCCCTGGCCATTGTCGAAGCGGCCCTGGGACCGGCCGACACCACGGAAATTGAAGCGCAGAGTCGAAAATCCCCGACGCACGAAGGCGTGGTACATGGCATAAACAACTTTATTGTTCATGGTGCCGCCATGCTGAGGCTGGGGATGGAGCAGGAGCGCGATGGGCGCATTGGCCTGCTTGCCGTGATGATAGCGGCCCTCTAGCCGTCCATCCGGTCCGTTAAAAATGACTTCAGGCATCGTGTTGTGTCGGATCCATTGGTTGGCCGGTTTGGTAAACTTGACCATTCCGGTGTGAATTAATATAAACGATCTGGCTGCTGCACTTGGTCAAACTTGACCGGCATTGTCGGACATCCTATATTCATCATCGTGCACTGGCCGCCCGCGGCGGCAGCCTCGGGTCCCCCTGTCGCGCATGCGGCGTACAATAACATATTGATGACTATGGTTTTCAAGAGACTTCGGGAAGAAATTGAATCGATTCGTTTCCGCGACCCCGCGGCGCGCTCGAACATTGAGATTCTGCTGTGCTATCCGGGGCTGCACGCGCTGCTTTTTCATCGCCTGGCGCATTGGTTTTGGGGCCATGGCCGGCATCTTCTCGGGCGTTTTTTATCGCATGTGGGAAAATTATTGAGCGGCATCGAAATTCATCCGGGCGCCGAGATCGGCGAACGGCTTTTCATCGATCACGGAACCGGCGTGGTGATCGGCGAGACCGCCGTGGTCGGTAACGACGTCACGCTCTATCAGGGGGTGACCCTGGGCGGCACGTCGCTGCACAAGGGCAAGCGTCATCCGACGCTGGGCGACGGCGTGATCGTCGGGTCGGGCGCGCAGGTGCTGGGGCCGCTCATCGTCGGCGACGGGGCCCGGATCGGGGCCAATGCGGTGGTGCTGACCGACGTGCCGCCCGGCGTCACCATGGTGGGCATTCCGGCGCGGATGATCGAGCCGCGCGGCAAGGAAGACCGGGAGTTCCTTGCTTATGGATGCGACGTTAATCTACCGGATCCTTTGCTGCGGATCATCGACGGGCTGCGCCAGGACATTCTTCAGCTGCGCAACCGGATGTCCGAATTGGAGGGGCAAACAGCCAGGAGCGGCCGCAAAACCAGGACGGCATTGTCGGCGGCCGAGAAGCTGCGGGACACGACGGATTCGCCGCGCAAGAGTGCGCGTAGTTTAACCTGATCTAGGGAGTGAAATGACGTGAAACTGAGCACCAAAGGACGCTACGCCGTCATGGCGATGGTCGATCTGGCCTGCAACAGCAATGGCAGCCCGGTTGCCCTCGCCGATATCGCCGATCGCCAGGAGATCTCGCTCTCCTATCTCGAACAGCTGTTCGGGAAGCTTCGCAAGGGCGGGCTGGTCAAGAGCGTGCGCGGCCCCGGTGGCGGTTATCTGCTGGCCAGGCCGGCGCCGCAGACCAGGGTGTCGGACATCATCCTGGCGGTCGACGAACCGATCCAGACGACACGCTGCACGCCCGGTTCTCCGGCCGGCTGCCACAACCACAAGGGCCGCTGCCTGACCCATGACCTGTGGGAAGAGCTGGGCAACCAGATTTATCTCTATCTGAGTTCGGTCTCGCTGGGCGACGTGGTCGACCGGCGTCTGTTGGGCAGCAGCGGGGTGTTCCACGGAACGCCGTCCCTGGCGGGAAACAGTATCGCCGCGGCGCAATAGGCTTGTGAGGCGACGGAACAGATTTCGATGACTCCGGTGGCCGTCTATCTGGACTACAACGCCACGGCGCCGGTCCGTCCGGCCGTCGGCGAAGCGGTGTTGCGGGCCATGGCCCGTCCCGGCAATCCCTCTTCGGTGCACGGCTTCGGGCGTGCCGCCCGAAGCCTGGTCGACGAGTCTCGGGAGACGGTGGCCGCCCTGCTGGGAGGGGCGCCCGACGGGGTGATCTTCACCTCGGGCGGAACCGAGGCCAACGGGCTGGCCGTCAACGGATGGGGGCGGCGGCGCCTTTTGGTGTCCGCCGTCGAACATCCTTCGGTATTGAAGGCCAGGCCGGGCGAGATCATCCCGGTGGAGCGAAGCGGGGTGATCGATCTGGCGGCCCTGGACCGGCTGTTGCAGGCGAGCGACGAGCCGGCCCTGGTCGCGGTGATGCTGGCCAACAACGAAACCGGCGTCATCCAGCCGATTGCCGAGGTGGTGCGGCTGGCCAAGGCGCATGGCGCCATCGTCCATTGCGACGCGGTGCAGGCGGCCGGTAGGATCGACGTCGATCTCGGCGCGTTGGGAGTCGATTCATTGGCCGTTTCGGCCCATAAACTGGGTGGTCCGGCGGGAGCCGGGGCCCTGCTGCTGGCGGACCCCGATGCCCGGCTGGCGCCGTTGCTTCTGGGCGGCGGCCAGGAACGCTTCCGGCGGGCCGGAACCGAAAACCTGCCCGGCATTGCCGGCTTCGCGGCGGCGGCGCGGGCGGTCGGCGCCGAGACCGGCGAGGCGCTGCGGCTGGCCGGATTGCGCGACCGGCTCGAACAGGGCGCCTGCGCCAGGGCGGTCCGGCTGGTCGTCCTCGGCGGCCAGGCGCCCCGGCTGTCCAACACCGCCTGCCTCGCGGTGCCGGGAGTGGCCGCGCAGACGCTGCTGATGGGGCTGGATCTGGCCGGCGTGGCGGTCAGCGCCGGGTCGGCCTGCAGTTCCGGAAAGCTTGCTCCCAGCCATGTCCTTCTGGCCATGGGGGAGGACGCCTTGGCCGGTTCGGCCATCAGGGTCAGCTTCGGCTGGGCGAGCACGGAGCGGGACGTGGACTGTTTCCTGGAGGCTTTCGGGGCGGTGACGCGGCGTCTCGGGGTTGGAAATCCGGAGAGCAGGGTCGCTTAAGGGTATGGAATGAAATGGCGGCGTGGAATTGCCGCCGGAGATGTAAGGATGGGTAATATGACGGCTATTCAGGGCACGAAGAACACCGGGTTGGCTCAGCCGATTTATCTCGACTATCAGGCGACGACCCCTTGTGACCCCCGTGTCGTCGAGGCGATGCTGCCCTATTTTACGGAACGTTTCGGCAATCCGCACTCGCGCAACCATTATTACGGCTGGGAAGCCGAGGAGGCGGTGGAAAAGGCGCGGGAAGACATCGCCGCCATCATCGGCGCCGATTCCAAGGAGATCATTTTCACCTCGGGGGCGACCGAATCGAACAATCTGGCCATCAAGGGCGTGGCCTATTTCCACCGTGAAAAGAAGAATCATATCGTCACCGTGGTGACCGAACACAAATGCGTGCTGGATTCCTGCCGCCATCTCGAGCAGGACGGTTTCCAGGTGACCTATCTGCCGGTGCAGAAGAACGGTCTGATCAAGCTCGAGGAGCTGGAGGCGGCGATCACCGACCAGACGGTCCTGGTCTCGGTGATGGCGGTCAACAATGAGATCGGCGTCATCCAGCCCCTGGCCGAAATCGGCGCGATCTGCCGCAAGCACGGCGTGTTCTTCCATACCGACGCGGCGCAGGCGGTGGGCAAGATGCCGCTCGACGTCACGGCGATGAATATCGATCTGATGAGCATTTCCGGCCACAAGATCTATGGCCCCAAGGGAATCGGCGCGCTCTACGTGCGCCGCCGGCCCCGGGTCCGCCTGCAGGCCCTGATCAACGGCGGCGGACAGGAACGCGGCATGCGGTCCGGAACGCTGCCGACCCCCCTGATCGTCGGTTTCGGCGAGGCCTGCCGGATCGCCAGGGAGGAAATGGGCGCCGAGACCGAGAAACTGCGCGGCCTGCGCGATCGCCTTTTGAACGGCGTCAAGGAACGCCTGCCGGAAGTCTATTTGAACGGCGACCTCGACCGGCGCATCCCCGGCAATCTCAACATCAGCTTCGCCTTCGTCGAAGGCGAGGGGCTGATGATGGGGGTCAAGGATATCGCCGTCTCGTCGGGGTCGGCTTGCACCTCGGCGTCGCTGGAGCCGTCCTATGTGCTGCGCGCCTTGGGCCTGGACGCCGAAATGGCCCACACCAGCCTGCGGATCGGCATCGGCCGCTTCACCACGGAAGAAGAGATCGACTATGCCGTCAACCATATTGTCGAGGCGGTCAGCCGCCTGCGCGAATTAAGTCCGCTGTGGGAGATGCATCTCGAAGGGATCGACATTAAATCGATCGAGTGGGCCGATCATTGACCAGGGAGATATGCGCGCGTCTCGAAAGGGCCAGTAAAACAATAACCGCGTCATTGCGAGCGAAGCGAAGCAATGACGGACTTAAAAACGCAGCAGTCAATTTTTTACAGGCACAAACGATCGTCGCGAGACGTTTTTGAAGAAGTTTGGAGAACCCCATGGCTTACAGTGAAAAGGTCATCGACCACTACGAACATCCGCGCAATGTGGGTTCGTTTCAGAAGGACGACGGCGGCATCGGTACCGGCCTGGTCGGCGCTCCGGCCTGCGGCGACGTCATGAAGCTGCAGATCAAGGTGGGCGCCGACGGCATCATCGAAGACGCCAAATTCAAGACGTTCGGCTGCGGTTCGGCCATCGCCTCCTCTTCCCTGGTCACCGAATGGGTGAAGGGCAAGACGCTGGACGAGGCGGCAAAAATCAAGAACACCGAAATCGCCCAGCATTTGGCGCTGCCGCCGGTCAAAATCCATTGTTCGGTATTGGCCGAGGATGCTATCAAAGCGGCGATTGCCGATTACAGGAAAAAGAACAGTCTGGAAGATGCCGCCCAGTGACGGCGGACGAAGAGAGGTACTGGAAACATGGCTGAACGTATGGTTCCCCTGACCCTGAGCGACGCCGCCGTCGAGCGCGTCAAGGCGATGGTCGCCGGCCGTGGCAAGCCGACGGCCGGTATTCGTATCGGTGTCAGCACCAAGGGATGCTCCGGACTGACCTACACCCTGGAATTCGCCGACGAGAAAGGTCCGATGGACGAGGTGGTGGAAACCCGGGGCGTGACCGTGCTGATCGACCCCAAGGCGACCATGTTCATTCTCGGGACCGAGATGGATTTCGTCGAAGAGAAGATGCAGTCCGGTTTCGTTTTTCGCAATCCCAACGAAAAGGGCCGCTGCGGTTGCGGTGAGTCCTTCCACGTCTAACCCTTAGGGCCTGTTGATCAATAAATGAATCAGGCCCTTAAGCCCGAGCGGCGTTTGAGCCCGCTGAAGCGGAGCGGAAGCGTCATATCAAACGCGAAGGACTTGTCCGAAAATGACGCGGTTATTTTCGGACAAGTCCTTCGTGTCAGTTCTTCCGTCGCCAGGCCGCGTCCGCCGGACCCGGCGGCGGTCTCCCGAAAGCGGGCATGTTCATGACTGAGTTCGACCCATCCAGTTCCGGCGCCATCGTGCCGTGCTGGTCCTGTAAGGGACCGATTGCGCCGCGCGCCCTGTTCTGCTCGACCTGCGGGGCGGTGCAGCCGCCCGGCAACACCGATCATTTCACCCGGCTCGGGCTTCGCCGCGCCTATGCTCTCGATCCGGCCGAACTGGACCGCCAGTATTTCGGCTTCCAGCGGCGTCTGCATCCCGATCGCTTCGCCACGCGGACGCCCAGGGAGCGGGCCCTGTCGCAGCAGCAGGCGACGGCGCTGAACGAAGCCTATGAGGCGCTCAAGGATCCCCTCAAACGCGCCGCCTATCTCCTGCGCCTGGCCGGACGTTCCGTCGATATCGAACAGGCGGCGACGGTGACCGATCCGGAATTGCTGATGGAGGCCATGGAAATGCGCGAAGCCCTGGCCGATGCCGAAACCGCCGAGGACGTCGCCGTGCTGGCCGCCCAGGCCGCGGCCGAGGTGTCCTTGTGCGAGACCGCCTTGGGCCAGGCGTTCGCCACGCAGGATCTGGATGCCGCCGGCACGCTGGTGACCCGTCTCAAATATCTGGGCAAGCTGGCCGAAGAGGCCCGTTCCCGTAAAATCCGCATGATGGGGCCAGGCGTCTGATGCTGCTGCAGATCCACGAACCGGGTGAAACGCCGCTGCCGCATGCCGAAGACAAGGGGGCCGCCGTCGGCATCGATCTCGGGACCACCAATTCGGTGGTGGCCGTCGCCGAAGCCGGCCGGACCACGGTTTTGCGGGATGCGCAAGGGTCCGGCCTGATTCCGTCGGTGGTCGCCTATGGCGAAGACGGCACGGTGCAGGTCGGCGCCGAGGCGCGCCGCGAATTGCTCGACCATCCGCAGACGGTGGTCAGTTCGGTCAAGCGCTTGATGGGGCGGGGCATAGCGGATGTCAAATCGCTGGCCGGCACCTTGCCGTTCGAGCTGGACGCGGCGGCGGAGGGCGGCATGGTCCGTTTGCGGGTCTCCGGCCGGACGCTGACGCCGGTCGAGGTGTCGGCCGACATCCTGCGGGCCGTGCAGGCCCGGGCCGAGGCGGCCCTGGGCCGGACGGTGAAGCGGGCGGTGGTCACGGTGCCGGCCTATTTCGACGATGCGGCGCGCAGCGCCACCAAGGACGCCGCGCGCCTGGCCGGGCTCGAGGTGCTGCGCCTGGTCAATGAACCGACGGCGGCGGCCCTGGCCTACGGCCTCGACAACCAGGCCGAGGGGCTTTACGCCGTCTACGATCTGGGCGGCGGGACTTTCGACATTTCGCTGCTGCGCATGGAAAAGGGCGTGTTCCAGGTGCGCGCCACCGGCGGCGACGCGGCGCTGGGCGGCGACGATCTCGACCATGCCATCGCCGAGGCCTTCCTGGCCGATCGGGCCAAATCGCTGGGCGAGGTCGCCATTACCCCGGCCGAGGTGAAACAGGCGCTGGCGACCGGCCGCATGGCCAAGGAATGCCTGTCGGCCAGCCCCTGGGGCGAATGGCTGATCGAGATCGACGGCAAGACCAGCCGCCATCAGCTGGATTTGAAAACCTTCGAGGCCCTGGCCGCCCCCTTCATCGAGCGGACCATCACGCTCTGCCGCGGCGTGCTGGCCGACGCCGGCATCGGCGTCGAGGACATCAAGGGCGTCGTGCTGGTCGGCGGCTCGACCCGCGTGCCGCAGGTGCGCCGCCGGGTGGCGGAGTTTTTCGGCCGCGAACCGCTGGCCAACATCAATCCCGACGAAGTGGTGGCGGTCGGCGCCGCCTTGCAGGCCGAGGCCCTGACCGTCGGGTCCGAGACCCTGCTGTTGGACGTCACCCCCCTCAGTCTCGGCATCGAGACCATGGGCGGCATCGTCGAAAAGGTGATTCCGCGCAACACGCCCATTCCGGTGGCGATGGCGCAGGAGTTCACCACCTATCAGGACGGCCAGGACGCCATGCTGATCCATGTCGTTCAGGGGGAACGGGAAATGGTCGGGCAATGCCGGTCGCTCGCCCGTTTCGTCTTGTCGGGCATTCCGTCGATGGCGGCCGGCGCGGCGCGCATCCGGGTGACCTTCGCCGTCGATGCCGACGGCCTGCTGACGGTAAGCGCCAAGGAGGCCGTCACCGGCGTCGAACAGGAAATTTCGGTGAAACCGTCCTACGGCCTGACCGACGACGAGATGGCGCATATGCTGCGCGACTCGCTGGTGCATGCGCGGGACGATATGGAGACCCGCTTGTTGGCCGAGGCCCGCGTCGAGGCCGTCCGCTCGCTGCTGGCGGTGCGCGCCGCGCTGTCGGTGGACGGCGATCTGCTGTCGGACGAGGAGCAGCGCGCCATTCACGCCGCCTTGGAGGCGGTCGAGACGGCCGTTCGCGACGCCGGCCGGGACGGCGTCCAGGCCGCCGCCGCCGACCTCGAGGCGGCGACCAAGACCTTTGCCGAACGCCGCATGGATCGCGGGATCCGCGCCGCCTTGGCCGGACAGAGCGTCGAACGGCTGGGCGAGCGTTTCGGCGAGGAAGAGAATTCGAACTAGGAGTGGCATGAATGCCCAGGATGACTTTTGTTGAACCCAACGGAATCCGCCACGAAGTGGAGGCGCCGGAGGGACTGTCGGTGCTCGAGATCGCCCATCGCAACAAGATCGAACTGGAGGGCGCTTGCGAAGGATCGCTGGCCTGTTCGACCTGTCATGTCGTGGTGGCGCCGGAATGGTTCGACAAGCTGGCCGCCGCCAGCGACGACGAGGAAGACATGCTCGACCTGGCCTTCGGCCTGACCCAGACCTCGCGTCTGGGCTGCCAGATCATCATGAAGAAGGCTCTCGACGGTCTGGTGGTGACTCTTCCCGCCGCCACGCGCAACATGATGGTCGACAAATAGGGCTGGAGGGAAGGAGACCCCTCGTGCGCTGGACCGATACGCTGGACATCGCCATCGCGCTGGAAGAGGCCCATCCCGATGGGGATGTCGCGACCCTGCGCTTCACCGATCTGCATCGCTGGGTCTGCGCCTTGCCCGGCTTCGCCGGCGATCCCGGCGGCTCGAACGAAGGTTTGCTGGAAGCCATCCAGATGGCTTGGCTCGACGAACGGCAGTAACCGTTACGCTGGCGCCGACGACCCGGGCCTTGGCCGGCGCCCCCGAGGTGGCCGCGGGACCGGCCTTCGTGTTTCGCCAGGCCGTCCGACTGGAAACCGATTTTTGGGAGAGGGGCCTGACCCTGGCCGTGTCAATGCCGAGCACTTTCACTCTTGATGTCGTCGCGCCGCTGCTCTCCTTCGGCCTGTGGCAGACCTTCAGCTTCATCGTCGATTATTCCCATTTGTCGAAAACCAGCCTGACCGCCGCGGTCAGTGCCGAGCGTCTGAACTGGATGCATCGGATGACCAACCGGGAAAACCGCATCGTCGACGGCACGCTGCTGGCCAATCTGATGCACAGCGTCTCGTTCTTCGCTTCGGCCACCGTGCTGATCCTGGGTGGCGTGGCGGCGATGGCCGGGGCGGTCGACCATACCTTCGTCACCATCCAGGGCATCCCCTTCGTGTCCCCGGTCAGCAAGGAATTGTTCGAGGCCAAGCTGCTGTTGCTGGGCCTGGTCTTCATCTACAGCTTCCTCAAATTCACCTGGAGCCTTCGGCAGTTCACCTATTGCACCATCCTGGTCGGCGGGGCGCCGCGTCCGGATGAACCGGAACAGGAAAAAACGGCCTTTGCGGTGCGGGCGGCGCGCGTCAACGAACTGGGGGCGCGCAGCTTCAACCAGGGCCTGCGCGGT
>JAATGN010000238.1 GCA_015654615.1 Rhodospirillales bacterium | reverse complement strand
GGCGAGGTGGTCAGGCTGATCAACGACATCGCCTCGCAGACCAACCTGCTGGCGCTCAACGCCACCATCGAGGCGGCCAGGGCCGGCGACGCCGGCAAGGGCTTCGCCGTGGTGGCCGGCGAGGTCAAGACCCTGGCCAACCAGACGGGACGCGCCACCGAGGAAATCGGCCAGCAGATCGCCGCGGTCCAGGAAGAGACGCGCCGCACCGTCGAGGCGATCAAGGGCATCGCCACCGTCATCGACCAGGTCCGCGAGATTTCGTCGGGCATCGCCTCGGCCGTCGAGCAGCAGGGCGCCGCCACCCAGGAAATCGCCCGCAATGTGCAGCAGGCGGCGCAGGGCACCCAGCAGGTCTCCCACAACATCGGCGGGGTCACCGAAAGCGCCGCGCACACCGGAACGGCGGCCGGACAGGTGCTGACATCGGCCAGCGGCCTCGCCGCCCATTCGGAAAAGCTGCGGGTCGAGGTGACTCGCTTCCTGGCCGAGGTCCGTTCCGCTTAAGGGCCGGCACCATTCCCCTTGACCCCAGTGGCGCGGGCGTCCGTCCCTGCCCGCGTCTTTTCGGAAAAAGCGGGCGCGGAGGCCCGCCCCCACCGGGACCAAGGCGAACAGTCTTGGCCCCAAGGGCCGGCTGATGAAGAATCGGATCGCGCCCTTGACGCCCAAGCCCGCCGAAAGCGGTGGAATAAGGAAACCAAGAGATGGACATCAATCCCGATCGCATTGGAAAAATCGCCATCCTGACCGCGATCTCGTCGCGCGAGGAAGAGGACAAGTTCAAGGAGCTGCTCTCCGACATGCCCGGCATCAAGGTGGCGGTGACCTTTATCGCCGGCCTGCGCTCGGAGGTCGGGAAAACCTTCGTAAAATCCGTGGTGAACAGTGCGCTCCAGGGGAATGTCGTCCGCAAGGCGTCCGGCGGGGTGCATGCCGTCATTCATGCCGCGATCGACGCCTCGCAAGGCCTTCTGCTCACCTCCCTGGCGGAAACCAGCGTAAAATTCAAGGTCGCCGTCGTGTCCAACGGACAATGGGTGGCCGTGGCCGTCTATGGCGAATCGGCTTTTCATCCCGAAACCAATCACGAGCGCATGGGTCTCGGAATAATGCACCTTTAGGGCGCCGCATCGCCCGAACGCGAGGCGTCGCGCCGGCCAGCGCTCCGAACGCCTGATTTTCACCCAAAGGTTGTGATATTCGGCGATGCCGCCGATCGTTTCAGCGGAACAATATTACGATTGTTCCGCTGAAACGATTCATATATTTCGCAACCCCGATCCCCCATCACAGGCAAGACGGCCTAATACCCTTCATAAAGACACAACAAAAGACATAGAACCTAGGTGTTAAAGCACTTTTGAAAACACCAACATCTGGCTCATCGGCTTGAATTATGAACAGGCCATGTTTCCCATGTAAATATTAAATAAAATTGTTGCTATATATGGTCGTTTTTTCCTTATTGTGCTGCCCGATACAAGGCCCCTATAATACAAAAATCACGAACATGAATTATCTACAATAGTATGTGAAACTTAAACAGGCATACAGGGATGGATGCGGTGTTCCGTTTAACAACGCCAGCAAAGTGGGGCCGTTATGGACACGACATTCAATATATCGGCAAAAAATGAAGGAAGTTCTGCGGTCGCGGAATCTGTTTTATTTGATGAAATACTTAGAATAGTGTCGATAGGTTTGTCCATTCCAGATTTGGAATGGTGGACAATCGAAGACCTGGCCAATCATGTCGCCAATGCGATCGGTGTTCATGCTTACCGCTGGTTCGATTACACCATTCCAGCAGAACTGCAAGATTCTACTATTGAGCGTCTTCGCAAGGATTATCCGGCCAAGCTCGGCTATATCGATTCGGCGCCCAACGACAAGAGCGGCGAGGCGATTCTCTGCCTTGGCGGCATCGTCAACAGCGCCCGCCGATTCGATTTCCTGGCCGCCGACCTGTCCGCCGCCCATCGGGTGATCGCGGTCGATTGGCCCGGCCGGGGACGATCGGGCTGGCTTGCCCAGCAATCGCATTACAGCCCCGCCATTCTTGCCCATGCCATCGAATCCCTGATCGACGGATTGGGCCTCGACCGTATCGTTCTGATCGGCTCCAGCCTCGGCGGGTCGATCGGCATCGACATCGCGGCGCGGCGGCCTTCGCTGGTGCGCCGCCTGGTCCTGAACGACATCGGCCCCGAGATGTCGGCCGAACGCCGCCGCCGCCGGGCCGAGACCGTCAGCCGCTACCATGTCTTCCCGACGCCGGCCGATCTTTTCCGCCGCGCCGGGGCGGCCCAGAAGCATGACGGACCGATCGGCGACGCCATCCGGCTCCACAACATCATGGGGCAGACCAAACGATGCCAGGCCGGCGGCGGCCGCGAATACCGCCACGACCCGCGGACCACGCAGGCCTATGCCGAGGCGGCGGCGACGGATATCAATCAGTGGGACGCCTTCCGCATCCTGCAGTGCCCGATTCTCCTGCTGCACGGCGAAGAATCCGATGCGCTGCTGCCCGAGACGGTCCGCCGCATGCAAATGGCGATGGGACCGCAGATGACGCTGGTCCATATTCCCGAAACGGGACACACGCCGGCCTTGGCCGACAGCGACTCCATTTCCCTGATCGGCGGCTGGCTCGCCGGGCAGACGCTGCCGCCGGAGTCGACCCTGCCGTGCCGGTCGGCCCCGATCCGCCTGCTGTTCACCGACGGTACGACCGAAAGCGCCAGCGTCCGTCCGCAAAAGATTGCCGTCGCGTCCTATATGTCGTGGCGCCAGGCCTCGCCGCTGCAGCAGATCTGAACGCCATGCGCAAAACCGAAACCATGGTGGCGGCAAGCCTGTTCGCCACCATCGCCGGCGATGCCTTCATCGTTCCGGCCGTGCCCATCGCCTTTGGCGCCGTTCCGGCCAGCATCTATTGGATCGCCGTCGCCGTCGCGCTGCTGGTCGCGGGACTGACCCGGCGGATCGGTCAGGGACGCCTGCTGGCGTTGGGCGGACTGCTGGCCGGCCTCGGCCTGGCCATCTGCACCCTGGCCATCGGCAACCCCGTCTTGGCCATCGCCGGACGGGCGGCCACCGGCCTGGGGGTCGGCATCAGCATGCTGGCGGCCCAGGACGCCTTCCTGTCCTTCGTCGAAGCGGACCGCACGGCAAGTGCGACGGCCCGTTATCTCGGCGTCTATTTCGCCGGCATGCTGGCCGGCTCGTTCTGCGGCGGTTTTCTGGTCGGCGGCCTGGGCTTCGCCGCGGCGGCGGGCGGCGGAGCCATCCTCTGCCTGGGCGGCGCGGCGCTGGCCTGGCGAATCGGGAGCAGCCACGGGCAACCGTCGGAGGCGCTGCCCCTGACATGGCGGTTGGGACCGGCCTTTCCGACCTTTCTGGCCCTGGCGGCCTTGCCGACGCGGGCGGTCAACGGCGGGTTCCTCTATGCCCTGCCGCTGCTGCTGGCGGCGCAGGGGCGCTCGCCGGAAATCATCGCCGTGGTGGCCGCCGCCTATCCGGCCGCCATGCTCTTTTGCCCGATGGCCGGGCGGCGGCTCGACAAACGTTCCTCCGGCGCCTCCACCGTCGGCCAGATTCTTTCGGGGGCCGCCCTGCTTCTGGCCTCCGCCGTGGCGATGGCGGCCCATGACCAGGCCACCATCGTGGCTCTCGCCGCGGCCGTGCTGCTGGCCATCGGCCAGATCATCGCCATGCCGGCGCAAACCACCGTCGCCCTGGCGGCGGCGCATCGACTGCCGCGGCCGGCGGCGCTCGGCATCTTTCGGGCCATCGAACGCATCGGCCTGGCGGCCGGCCCGGCCCTGATCGGCGGACTGTCGGGATTGTACGGGTTGCCGCACGCGGTGCGCGACGTGGCCATCCTGTCCATCGTCTCGGGGGTGCTCTTCGCCGCCATCGGCCTCGCCGGCTGGCAACGGCGATGACGACGGCGACCGAGCGTCCGCCCGGCCGGGGGTTTTTGTTCGTCCGCCACGGCGAAAGCACCGACAATGCCCTGAAGATTCGCTCCGGCGGCGACGTCGATCCGCCCCTCACCACGCGGGGCGCCGAGCAGGCCCGTTGCGTCGCGCGGCAATTGGCCGAGCAACTGGAAGAGCGGATCCCGACCCTCCGGCTGATCGCCTCGCCGTTGCGGCGGACCCGCGAGACGGCGCGGATCATCGCCGCCGAACTGGGCCTCGATGCCGGCCGCATCGATTTCTGGGAAGGATTCCGCGAAAGACGCCTCGGCGGCTGGAACGGCCTGCCGGCCGACGAAGCGTCGCAACGCCTGATCCGGTCGGGCGCGACGCCTCCCGGCGGCGAAGCCGAGACGGTCTTTCGCCAACGGGTTCTGGAAACCGCCGCCAGGGCGGCCGCCCTGGCCGACGCCGGAACGCTTCCCCTGGTGGTTTCCAGCCGCGGCGTCGGGCGGATCCTGGGGTGGACCGAAATGCCCAACGCCGGCGTTTTTTCCTGGCCGGAGTCCTTTTCTCAGGCCCTGCGCATATCTTCGATGAAGCGGTGAATCAGGCCGCGCATCTGTTCGGCTTCCTTTGACAGGTCGGCCGACGCCGTCATCACGTCGCGCGATCCGCTGCCGGCGACATTGGCCGCCTCATTGACCCCCTGGATGTTCTGGCTGACGGTGCCGGTGCCGGTCGCCGCCTGCTCGACGTTGCGGGCGATTTCCTGGGTGGCGGCGCCCTGTTCCTCGACGGACGAAGCGATGTTTCCGGAAATCTGGTTGATGTCCTGAATGGTCGTCGTGATGGCGGTGATCGCCTGGACCGCTTCGCTGGTGGCCTGCTGCACGGCGGAAATCTGCTGGCTGATGTCCTCGGTGGCGCGGGTCGTCTGATTGGCCAGGCTTTTCACCTCATTGGCCACCACGGCGAAACCCTTGCCGGCGTCGCCGGCCCGGGCCGCCTCGATGGTGGCGTTCAGCGCCAGCAGATTGGTCTGGCTGGCGATGTCGTTGATCAGATTGACCACCTCGCCGATACGCCGCGCCGCGGTTTCCAGTCCGCTGACGATCTCGCCGGTCCGGTCGGCCTGCCCGACCGCTTTCTGGCTGACCTGGGCGGCCTGGCTGACTTGCCGGGAAATCTCCAGGATCGAGGAGCTCAGCTGATCCGCCGCGGAGGCGACCGTCTGGACGTTCTCCGAAGCCGCGGCGGCGGCGGCGGCGGCGGCGGCGGCCTGCTGGCTGGTCTGTTCGGCCGCCGTCGACAGGGAACTGGCGGTCGACTGCATGGCGCCCGCCGCCGAGGCCACCTTGTCGATCACCGATCCGGCGCTGGCGTCGAAGGTTTCGGCCAGCTGGGCGATTCGCGCGACCCGATGCTCCTTCTCCGCCTGTTCGGCCTCGCGCTGCCGGGCGACATTGTTCGCCTCGATGATCCCGTCCTTGAAGATCTGCACGGCACGCGCCATCACGCCGATTTCATCGGTCCGCCCGGCGTGCGGCAGGGAAATCGTCGTGTTTCCCGCCGCCAATTCGTTCATCACCTGGCCGATATCGCCCAGCGGCACGGCGATGCTGCGGGCGATGTAGAAAGCGAAAGCCAGGCTGACCACCAGCAGGACAAGACTGACGCCGCCGAATTCGATGACCTTGTCCCAAAAGGCGTCGTCGACGTCGTCGGCGTAAATGCCGGCGCCGAAGGCGAGGCGCCATCCGTCGAGACCGGCGCCATAGGAGACCTTCTGGCGCATTTTCTTCATCTGGCCGCCGTTGTCGTAGCCGTAGGTATAGAATCCGCCGCCTTTCCTGGCCTCCTCGATCAGCCTTTTGACATAGAAAATGCCATCCGGACTCTGCGCTTCGAGGCGCGGCTTGCCGACCAGGTCGGGCCGCGACGGAATCATCCGCAGAACGCCGTCGTAATCATAGGCGTAGAAATAGTTGTCCTTGTCGAAACGGATGGCCCCGATCACCGCGAAGGCCTGTTGCATCGCCTCGTCCTGGCTCAACTCGCCGCGATCGGCTTTCCCCTTGTAGAACTCGGCGATACCGCGGGCCGACATGACGAGCTCCCGCACCTTGTCGCGTCTGGCTTCCATCAGGCTTCCACGAAAATCGAGAAGCGTGTAGACGACGGAAGCGGCAAGCATGATAAGCAAGGCAATCACCAAAGCGGCGATTTTTCTGACCGTCGACGATTTACTGACGCGCATCTCTCCTCCTCCTCGGAAGGGCGATTCATTTCACTGATCCACCGGATGACAAAACAGCCATTTTGCGGACGAGAGGACTTCCGGCTTCCCCATAGCTGTGTATGTTTATGAATGTCTGTTTGTGAAGGTTTCCTCCACCCTTTTAGGGGGCAGCCATGCATAGGGCATATGACATACGGATATATCTCTATGTATTTTTCGCCCATTTCTATGTCGTAAGGCGAGGAGACCGTCATTTTTGCAGATAAAATATAGTTAAAATACTCATGAAATTCAATTTTTACACAGCCATTGCGATTGAAGCATGACAAGAGGCTATCGACTATCGGTTTCGCCTCGGATATTTCTGCTTCCATCCGAGGCTGTAGTTAACGATAACCGGAAAATGAAACCGGAATCGGCGTCCGCATCTTCATCGGTTCGAGATCATCGGAGACATTCGTGACACAGCACCCTTCCTTGCAGGCCGTCGTCGTTCCGGTCACCAGCTTCGCCCAGAATTGTTCCGTCATCTGGTGCACCGAGACGGGCAAGGGGGCGGTGGTCGACCCCGGCGGCGATCTCGACCGGATCATCCAGGCGATCGACGCCCATGGACCGGTCATCGAAAGGATCCTGATCACCCATGGCCATTTCGACCATGCCGGGGGCGCCGCGGAACTGGCCGAACGGCTGAGCGTTCCGATCGAGGGACCGGGCCGCGACGATGCCTTTCTGATCGAGGCCATCGCCGAACGCGGCGACGACTTCGGCGTCCCGCATTGCCGGCCGTTTTCACCGGAACGATGGCTGCAGGACGGCGATACGGTGAGGCTCGGCGCACAAACGCTGGAGGTCAGGCATTGCCCGGGACACACCCCCGGCCACGTGGTGTTTTTCCACGCTCCCGGCAAACTCGCCTTCGTGGGCGACGTGCTGTTCGCCGGTTCGATCGGCCGGACCGACTTTCCGCGCGGCGACCATCCGACCCTGCTGCGGTCGATCGTCACCCGGCTGTGGCCCTGGGGCGACGACGTCACCTTCGTCCCCGGTCATGGCCCCACCTCGACCTTCGGACGCGAACGCCAATCCAATCCCTATGTCGCCGACCGGGTGCTCAAAACCCTTTCCTGAGGGCCTGTCAAAAGTGAACCGCCGGACAGAGCGTCAGTGACCCCGGCGCTCCTGCCGGTGCCACTTTTCCTTATTCTTCGCATGATCGAGGACACGCCCCAAGCCAATCCCCGAGAACGGTGGAAAACCCTCCCTACCCGTCCGCGCCTCTCTCTGTTAGGCTCGGGGGAGTGGGACCATCCAATCGCATCGCATGTGAAAACGCCTTAATGTCGAGAT
>JAATGN010000409.1 GCA_015654615.1 Rhodospirillales bacterium | reverse complement strand
GAAGGACATGGCCCATTCCGTATTTCCCGATTCCACCGCCCTGGCTTCCGTCTGCCGCCGCCATCGCATTCGACGGCTGTCGCTGTTTGGATCGACTCTGAAAGGTTCCAACCGTTCGGATAGTGATGTGGACTTGCTGGTGGAGTTCGAGCCGGGGGCCACGCCTGGCCTGATCCGGCTCGCGGGCATTGCGCGAGAGCTTTCCGGACTTCTGGGGGGACGGGAGGTTGATCTGCGCACGGCCGGCGATCTCAGCCGCTATTTCCGCGACGAAGTGATCCACACTGCCGAGGTGCAGTATGCGGCCTGAGGACGCCATCCGTATCCGTCACATGGTCGAAGCGGCCGAAAGCGCCCAACGTTTCATCACCGGCCGCAAGCGAGCCGACATTGACACGGACGAACAGCTGCGTTTCGCACTGCTGCGCGCCGTCGAGATTATCGGCGAAGCCGCTTCCCGGATTTGTCCAGAAACCCGCTCGCCATTCCGACGGTGCCTTGGACTGATATCATTTTTATGCGCAATCGTCTGATTCACGCCTATTTCGACATCGACCACGACATCGTATGGAAGACCGCAACCGAGGATATCCCCGAGCTTCTTTCGCTGCTTCTTCCCCTTTTGTCCGGTGGCTGACCAGAAGATCGACGGGGCGGCGTGCCATCCATCAACGTCGCTCGGCGAGGCTCATGCCATCGACGCTTGTTATGCGCGCCCCGCCTGCTTCCGCGGAATTTTCTGGAAAGCGATCCCACACCCCAAAACGGACGAAACCCCCAGGTTTCCCTGGGGGTTTCGGTGGTGGGCACTACTGGGATTGAACCAGTGACCCCTTCCATGTCAAGGAAGTGCTCTCCCGCTGAGCTAAGCGCCCGTCAGACGGGCCCGTTTGGGGCCGGCGTCATGAGGTTTGCGGTTTTAGCCGCAACCGCCGGCCTTTGCAACCCCCAAAAACGATGCGACAGATGAAGTGCCGAAGGTTGCGCCCGGGGGATGACAGAACGGGCCATTTGCACTAAACCCATTGGCTATGGACACAGGGACACATCAGGATCCTTTCGAGACGGTTCTGGACATCCAGGCGCCGGCCCGGCAGCGCGGGCCCGTCGTCTTCGCCTCGCCGCACAGCGGCAGCTATTATCCCGACGATTTCCTGGCGCTGTCGGCCCTCGATCCGCAGACCTTGCGCCGTTCCGAAGATTCCTTCGTCGACGATCTGTTCGGCGCCGCGCCGGCCCACGGCGCGCCGCTGCTGCGGGCCCGCTTTCCCCGGGCCTATGTCGACACCAACCGCGAGGCCTACGAGTTGGACCCGACGATGTTCGACGGTCCGTTGCCGGCCTTCGTCAATGTCGATTCGCCCCGCATCGGCGCCGGCCTGGGAACCATCGCCCGGGTGGTCGCCACCGGGGCCGAGATCTATCGCCGCAAGCTTTCCTTCGCCGAAGCCGAACGGCGTATCGAGGGCATCTATCGTCCCTATCACGCCGCCCTTCGCGATCTCATCGAAGCGACGGAAAAGCGTTTCGGCTGCTGCCTGGTCATCGACTGCCACTCGATGCCGTCGATCGGCGGTCCCACCGACACCGACGCCGGCACCTCGCGGGTCGACGTCGTCCTGGGCGATTGCTTCGGCACCTCCTGCGCCCCCTTCGTCACCGAAGCGGCCGACCGCACCTTGTGCGATCTCGGCTATCGCGTGGTGCGCAACACCCCTTATGCCGGCGGCTTTACGACGCGCCACTACGGCACCCCGGCGACGGGCCGCCATACCTTGCAGATCGAAGTGAACCGCAGGCTCTACATGAACGAAACGACCCATCAGAAATTGCCCGGCTATGACCGGCTGCAGCAGCATCTGACCATCCTGATCGCCGCCATGACCTCCTTGCCGGCCAGCGACCTCCGCCCATGAGCAGCGATCCCCTGCCGATCATTCTGCGCGATTCGGAAGAATCCGACATGGCCGCGGTCCAGGCCATCTACACCTATTATGTGACGCGCAGCTGCGCGTCGTTCGAAGAGACGCCGCCCAGCGTCGCCGAGATGATCGGCCGGCGCGCCAAGACCCTGGCCCGCGGCCTGCCCTATGTGGTGGCCGAAGCCGACGGCGAGGTGGTCGGTTATACCTACGCCGGACCATTCCGTCCCCGCTCGGCCTACCGCTACACCATCGAGGATTCGATCTATGTCGCCCCCGGCGTGGTGCGCCGCGGTGTCGGCGTCGCCTTGCTGGGCGCCCTGGTCCGACGCTGTACCGACCTCGGCTACCGGCAAATGATCGGCATCATCGGCGATTCGGCCAACCAGGGTTCGATCGGCGTGCATCGCAAATTGGGATTCCGCCAGGAGGGCGTGCTGCGCGGCGTCGGTTTGAAATTCGGCCGGTGGATCGATGTGGTGGTCATGCATCTGCCGCTCGGCGACGCCGACGCCGGATTGCCGGCCAAGGATCAATTGGGCCTGCCGCCCATTCCCTGAGGGGGCTCCATCCCTGCACGGAAAAGGTGTGCCGGGGCGGGACGAGACCGTTTCCCAGGGCCCGAATTTACGCGAGCGCGCAAGAAAAGGGGCCCTGGTTACCCAGGGCCCAAGTTTAGGGAGGAAACGTCCAAGAAAGACAGCAAAGGGACTATCGAAGACAGCCCGATTGCTGCAATGCAAAATATATTTCGAGTCTCTGCCGCAACG
>JAATGN010000395.1 GCA_015654615.1 Rhodospirillales bacterium | reverse complement strand
GTCGGGGCCAGGCGCTCCACCTTGAAGACGGTGGGGCGGAAGGATTGATTGAAGGCCGCCCGCACCTGTTCGGGCGGAACGGCCGGCGGCGGCAGTTTCGCCAGCACCCGGCTGACCACCGGATAGCCCTGCTTGGCGCTGGCCATCGCCGAGACGACGTTTCCGGCGAAGGAGGGATGCAGGTCGCCGAAGAAGGACACCGCCATGCGGCCGCCGCGACGCGGCCCGGGGCTCATCAGGACGCGGGGGATGCCCGGCTTGGTCACCCGCTCCGGGGTGGCCGGCCGGCCGTCCTCGTCGACCGCCTGGAAATATTTTCCATCGAGGATCAGCCCGGCCTCCTCGCGCGCCAGGACGGTGTTGGGCACGGTGCCGGCGGCGACGATGATGGCGCGGGCCGGCAGGACCGCTTCGGTTCCCTCCGCCGTCTTCACCCGCAGGCCCTCGGCATGGCCGTAGGCGTCGACCTCGACGGCGACCGGCGAAAGCCCTTCGGCGAAGCGGATGCCTTCCTCCAAGGCCTTGTTGACCTCCTCATGATTGCGATAGGCCGGGCTTTCGACCAGCCGCCGCCGATAGGCGACGGTGGCGCCGCCCCAGGATTGCAGCAGGGCGAGCAGGTCGGGGGCGCGGCCGGCCAGGGCGGCGGCCTGGCGCTCGGCCCGGATGGCCCGTCCATGCGCCAGGAATTCGTCGGCGATGGCCGCCTCGGCCGGACCGTAGGCGGCGCGGGTGGCCTCTTCGCCGCGTTCGGCGGCCAGGGTCTCGTAGCGGGTCAGGAACTTTTCCACCTGGACCGGGTAATAGGCCAGGGCCTCGGTGCAGGCGTCGATGGCGGTCAGGCCGCCGCCGATCACCACCACCGGCAGGCGGAGTTGCAGGTTGGCCAGGCTGGCGGTCCGCGCCGCGCCGGTCAGTTGCAGGGCCATCAGGAAGTCCGAGGCCTGGCGGACCCCCGGCGCCAGATTGTTCGGCATGTCGATGATGGTCGGCCGGCCGGCCCCCATGCACAGCGCGACATGGTCGAAGCCCATGGCGAAGGCGTCGTCCAGGGTCAGGGTGCCGCCCAGGCGGATGCCGCCGGCCATGGCGAATTCGGCGCGGCGCTCCAGCAGCAGGCGGATCACCTTGAGGAAATTCTTGTTCCAGCGGACCGTGATGCCGTATTCGGCGACGCCGCCGAAGCCGGCCATGACCCGTTCGCCCAGATCCTCATAGAGTTCGGCGATGTCGCGGATGGCCCGGAAGGCCACGCGCCCGCCGTCGGTCCGGACCCCCGACAGGCTCTCCGGCAAAGGTTCGATCTTCAGGCCGTCGACGGCCACCACGGCATGGCCGTCGTTCATCAGATGGTGGGCCAGCGTATAGCCGGCCGGCCCCAGGCCGACCACCAGGACCGAGCGGCCGCTGGCCGCTTTCGGCAGGGGCCGGCGCAGATTGAGCGGGTTCCAGCGGGTCAGCAGGCTGTAGATCTCGAAGCCCCAGGGCAGCTCCAGCACATCCTTGAGGATGCGCGATTCGGCCTCGGGGATATTGACCGGATCCTTGTTGCCGTTGGTATAGATGCAGCCGGTCATGCAATCGTTGCAGATGCGGTGTCCGGTGCCGGCCACCATGGCGTTGTCGACCACCGCGACGGCCAGCGCCGCCACGGCCAGGCCCTGGGCCTTGACCTCGTGCATCTCGGAAATGCGCTCTTCCAGCGGACAGCCGGTCTGGGCGACGCCCAGCGCCGTCTTGGCGAAGCCGCCGGTCTTCTTGTCGATCATGCCCTTGGAGCAGCTGTCCTTGCCCTGGTGATGGCACAGGATGCAGTAAGTCACCTCGTCCAGCCCGCCGACCAGGTCGCAGCCGGCGTCGGTCAGATGGAAGCCGTCGCGATGGCGCAATGCCTCGTCGGAGGGCAGGACGAAATGGGCGACCCCGGCCAGGTTCACCGTCTCGTGCGGCACTCGCTGCAGGGGATCGTGCTTGGCCGGCGTCTTGAACAGATGGCCGTCCCGGTGCCGCCGCTTGCCGGCGCCGCTGAGCAGGGCCCAGGCGGCATAACGGGTGGCCAGGGCCAGCGCCTCGGCATGGCTGGCTTCGTCGTCCAGCCAGGCCATCACCTGGCGGGCGAAGGCCAGCTCGTCCCAGGCCCCGCCGAGCAGAGCGGTGATCTCGGCCTCCAGCGCGTCGCCGTCGAGCGCTTCCGCCTCGTCCGGCTTCATCGCTTTTTGGGCGCGGCGCTGGACGAACAGGCGTTTGCAGGCGTAAAGCGGCGCCAGGGCCTCCTGGCGCGCCGCCAGAGCGCCGATCTCGCTGCCGATGGCGAACAACTGGCCGATGAAGTCGTCGAGATGCGCCGACAGCGCGACCAGCAGGTCGGCTTCCTCCTTCGCCTCGGCCGGCGGCCGGGCGCGGGCGGCCAGCAGACGCGCGTGCAAGGCGGCGTCGGCATCGGCCAGATGGGTGAGGAAGGCTTGGTCCACTTTTCCGAGCCCCGCCGGGCTGTAGAGATCCGCAAAGCCCAGAGAGAAGCCGAGCACAGGCTCGGTCAGTGCCATACCCATTCCAATCCTCACCATAATACACAAAACAGAACGGTCTTTTTACAGCCCATTCACTTGAACCACGGGCTTCCTACCTATAAGGGACGCTTCCGCCTCTTTTCCAGTGTCATGAGGACAACAATATGCAATTCGGCCACATTGAGTCCTTGACCTTAGGCAAAGGGGTCTTGAGGGAGGATCGTCGTCCGGTCGGCAGGTGGCTGCTGGGGCTGGCCCTGATGGTGCTGGTGATGGTCTGCCTGGGCGGCCTGACCCGCCTGACCGGATCGGGCCTGTCGATGGTCGAATGGCAGCCTTTGAGCGTGCTGCCCCCGCTGTCCGGCCAGGCCTGGGCCTCGATGTTCGCCAAATATCAGGCCTCGCCGCAATATCGGCTGGTCAATGACGGCATGTCGCTGGCCGCCTTCAAGGACATCTTCTGGCTGGAATATCTCCATCGCCTGTGGGGCCGGCTGATCGGACTGGCCTTTCTGCTGCCCTTCCTGCTGTTCATCGCCACCGGCCGGATTTCGCGCCGGCGGATGCCGCGCCTGATGGCCCTTTTCCTGCTGGGCGGCGCGCAGGGGGGGCTCGGCTGGTTGATGGTGGCGAGCGGCCTGGCCGACCGGCCCGAGGTCAGCCATTACCGCCTGGCCGCCCATCTGCTGGCCGCCTTGGCCATTTATGCCGCCTTGCTGTGGTCGGCCCTGGACGAACTCGATGTCCGGACCGCCGGAAGCGGCCCCGCCGCTCTCGTCCGGCTGCGGCGCGGGCTGGGGACCCTGCTGTGCCTGGCGGTCCTGACCATGGCGGCCGGCGCCCTGGTGGCCGGTCTGCATGCCGGCTTGATCTACAACAGCTTTCCTTCGATGAACGGCGCCTGGTTCCCGGGCGAAGCCTTCGATTTGCGGCCCGGCTGGATCAATTTTTTCGAAAACCACGCGCTGGTGCAGTTCGACCATCGCCTGCTGGCGACGGCCAGCTGGCTGGGGGCGGTGGTCCTCTGGCTGTGGTCGCGCCGGCTGGAACTGGCGCCGGACCTGGGCCGGCGTCTCGCCCTGGTGCCGCTGGCCGCCACGCTGCAGGCCGGCTTGGGGATCGCCACGCTGCTGGCGGCGGTGCCGGTCGGCCTGGCGGCGGCCCACCAGGCCGGCGCCTTCCTGCTGTTCAGCGCGCTTTTGTGGGCGCTGCATGGGGTGCGGCGGGCCGGTTAGTCGAGCGACCAGTGTCCGCCGACGTGGCGACGTCGACCACGTCAGCCGGCTGTCGCCAGCCTGACGCCTTCGCCCTTGCCGCCTGTCGCGGGTTGGAACTCGATGCCTGCGGTCTCCAATGCCGATTTGATCGCCAACACGGTGGACATCTTCGGGTCCGTCCGGCCTGTCTCCAAGCGTTTCACGGCATTCGCGGATAGAATGGCCTTGTCCGCAAGATCTTGCTGGGACCAGCCAAGAAGCGCGCGGGCGGCCTTTATCTGACGGGCTGATATCATCTCGTGATGACAGCGGATCAGGACCCGTGTGGACACATAAAGAGTCTAAAAGTACCTTGTGGGGTATTTTTAATCACATTATCCTGTCCGCAGACTTGTCAACCTTCGACAAGGCCAAGGAGACGGGTTGCGATGGGCGCTGTTACGAAGAGCATCGACCTCGGGGCGAGCGGATGGAATTCACGATCATGTCGGGAAACCGTCGTCGTAGGGCGTCGGTTGAATCTGCACCATAATGGCGTTTATCTGCGTTCATCGGCGGATCAACACTCCTGCCAAAGCCAGGCGATATTTCCAGGCGCATACATCCATGCGCCGGCCCTTGATCGTTCGAGAAAACAACGGCCGATCAAAGGCCTGGCCTCTTCCGGAAAAGGACGTCCAGGCCCGCGCCATTCCCGAGCCGGGAGGGGAGTTGCAATTTTAATAGATATCTGTTATTTTTTCTTAAGAGATATCTATTAAACGGGGACCGGAGATATCGCATTGACAGCCAAAGAGATATCCCTCAATAACCGGCGCATGGCCCGGCCAAAGAAATTCGTGGAATATATGGTCGCCCGGTTCGCCGTCGGCACATTCGCCCGCGTCACTGCCGTCCTGCGGAGTGGTGAGGATCGGGCTGATTTCGTGCGCGAGGCGGTCGACCGTGAACTGACGCAACGGGAACGAACGCTGAAGAAGGAAAAACCGCCTGTTTCCTGACGCGCCGCCAAGTCGCCCCATTATGGATAACCAGGGCCCGAGCGATGGACCTCATCCTGACATTTTCGGAACCGGCCATAGAAAACGCCATTCACAGGCTCGTCCGGGCGGAAGAAGTCCGCACGTGCCGGCCGGCCGCGGCGATCCGCCAACAAATGCGCGAAGCGGTAAAAATGGTCGCCGATTGCGGGTATGCCGCCGTGGAGCGAAAACAGCAGGATTTGGCGCTGGCCGTTTTCCTCGCGGCCGCAGTCGACGATATATCGGCCGTCAATTAGCCCGGCGTGGACGGACATCGACGGATCATTGGCTGGAGCGTTTCAATGAGGCCGAGGCACGCAGGCCCCGGATACCAG
>JAATGN010000411.1 GCA_015654615.1 Rhodospirillales bacterium | reverse complement strand
ATCGGCCATATGGACGCCCTCGGCCTCGACGGCGCCGAAGCTTTCGCCGCCGTCGTCAGCCGGCACCCCCAGATCGTGAGAATCCTTTGCGGCCATCTGCATCGTCCGATCCAGGCCATGGTCGGCGGGCGGCTGGCGATGAGCGCCCCCAGTCCGGCGCATCAGGTGGCGCTCGACCTGGCGCCCGACGCGCCGTCGCGCTTCATCCTGGAACCACCCGGCTATTTTCTGCATCTGTGGCAGCCCGCAGGGATGATCACCCACAGCGTGGCGATCGGCGATTACGGGGCCTGCTATCCCTTCTTCAAGGATGGCGACTTGATCGACTGAGGACGACGGAGGCGTCGACCGCGCTGTTGCCCCGACGCCGCCCCGCGACGAGACTCCATGGACGAGAACCGCTGGCGTCGGCCGTCTCGAGTTTATATAGTGTCCGCGGGGGCTTCAGAACCCATGCGGACTTTAAGAAATATTTTCACGAAGCGATCGCCCGGCCCGGAGGAGTCTCCGCCGTGGGGGCCGTCGCATATTGCCGGCCAGGCTCCGACCATCGGCGTGCTGGTCCCCAATATGGTCAATTCCGTTTTCGGCGAATGCATCGAGGGCATGGAGGAAGCCGCCCGGACGAGCGGCTACTCCCTGCTGGTGACCTTCACCAACTATGACGTCGACCGGGAGGAGGGGGCGATCAATTCCCTCATCGACCGCGACGTCGAAGGTCTCGTGCTGACCGTCGCCGACGCCAATGCCAGCACCGCCCTGGCTCTGCTGGACCGCAAGCGCTATCCCTATGTTCTGATCTACAATCAGGTCAGCCATCTGCCCCGTTCGACCATTTCGGTGGACAACACCAAAGCCTCGCAGGATCTGGTGGAGGTCCTGATTCAGCACGGCCATCGCAATATCGGCATGGTGGTGGGTTCGCTGCGGGCCTCCGATCGTTCGGTGCGCCGGCTCGAAGGCTACCGGACCGCCCTCAGAGCCCATGGCCTTCCGACCGGACCGATCGTCGAGATCCCCTTCAACGACATCGACGAGGACCAACTGCTGTGGCGATTGAAGGAGACCATGCAGGAGGGGTCGCCTCCCAGCGCCTTTTTCTGCTCGAACGACATGCTGGCGCTGATCGTCATCCGCGGACTGCGCAAATTGGGCTTCGCCATTCCGGCCGACGTCTCGGTGGTCGGCTTCGACGGTATCGCCTTTGGGCAGTTGCTCGACCCACCCCTCGCCGGGATCGTTCAGCCGAACCGTACGCTGGGAGCGACGGCGGCCCGGCATCTGATCGAACGGATCTCCCTGAAGACGACTCCCTCGGCCATCCTCCTGGCCCATCAGATCCGCCAGGGCGGCACCCTGGGCCGCTGGACGTCGGGCTGACCGGAGGCTTCACCCACAAGGCCGGTCGGGCGCTCCGATCCGGCGATTCGCGTTCCGGCCTTCCCCGAGGCCGTTCGACGCACAACCTGGATGCACTTCATGGACGTCATCATCCAAGGCGACACCCTCGCTTTGCTGTTTTTCGTGGCTTTGACCGCCGGATTCATCGACGCCATGGCCGGCGGCGGCGGACTGATCACCATTCCGGCCCTGCTGCTGGCCCAGCTGCCGCCGATTCTGGCGCTCGGCACCAACAAATTGCAGGGATGTTCGGGCAGCCTGACCGCCACCCTCACCATGCTGAAGAATCGCCAGGTGCGCATGGCCGACGTCTGGGTCCCCTTCATCGCCGCCTTTTTGGGAGCCGGCCTGGGAACCATCGCCGTCCAGATCATCGACCCCAAGGCCCTCGACGCCATCATTCCGCTGATTCTGCTGGGAATCGGCCTTTATTTCCTGCTGGCGCCGGCCGCCGGCGAGATCGACGGCAAGCCGCGGCTCGGCAACCGCCTGTACCGCTTCGTTCTGGTGCCGGTCATCGGCTTCTACGACGGCTTCTTCGGGCCGGGCACCGGCTCGTTCTTCTCGCTGGTCGGCGTGTCGCTGCGCGGCCAGACCCTGATCAGCGCGACGGCGGTGGCCAAGGTCCTGAATTTCGCCACCAACATCGCCTCGCTGATCCTGTTCGTCGCCGGCGGCAAGGTGATCTGGCTGATCGGCCTGGTGATGGTCTGCGGCCAGGTCATCGGCGCCTACGCCGGCACGCATGCGGCCATCAAGGGCGGGGCCCGCCTGATCAGGCCGCTCATCGTCGTCGTCTGCTTCTCGATGGTTGGCCGCTATTTCTGGCAAAAAGGCATGCTGCCCTTTTAGAGCATGACGCGATTTCATCGAATCGTGCTCTAGACGGAAAAAAGGATATGCCTCCACCAATAATCCGCAGAAATCTGCCATTTCATCCAGAGTGGGTCGGCCGCGCGCGGTCGGTGGCGAAAACCCGTCAGTGGCACCGGCGTCCCCGCCGGTGGAAAAGACTCCGCCGCGCCAGCGGCGGACACCGGCAGGGACGCCGGTGCCACTTTTCCTTATTCTTCCAGGACGGCTCGGCCGCCGGCCGGTGCGGAACGCGCAACGACGCGATTATTGTTTTACGGACCCTTGGCGGTTCCCCTTCAACCGGGCTGTTTTTTCCACGCGATCAGCTTGGCAGTTCATCATCCGGACGGGGCGCGTCGCCATCACGCCGCATCAGAAAGCGAATTGCCGCGTCCGGATCGCTCCGCGAAAAAAGCTTCGGCCGTCGTGATGGCCGCGAGCTTTTCAGCCGCGGCCATCACCAGAAACTGATTCATGCTGGTGCCGTCCGCCGCCGCCAATTTTTCGACCGCCGCTTTCAAGGAGTTGGGCAGTCGCAGGGAAAAGGTCGAAACCCGGGCTGTCATTTGCGTATTCTCCACAATACATTGGCGGGGCTCAGGACCTTGATGCCAAATCGAGACGGTCCGACCTCGTAGTCCTTGCGGTTAAAGGTCACGATGGTATCTGCCTGGCCATTCACCGCTGCCTCCAAAACCATTTCCTCACCGGCATCCGTCAACTGGGGCCGCCATTGATAATGGACATCAACGACTTCCGACACTCCGACAAGCGCGTCGATCATATTTTGCACGTCCCACTCGCTGGCCCCAGCCGCCAGTCGGTGTTCGGCCATCAGGCAGATAGCTTCATATTCAAGGGCCAAAGCCACGCTCATCAGCATGGTCGCCTGCCGCTTCAACAAGAGGACCAGCAAGGCAGCCGACGCACCGGTCGGGCTGCGCATACCAGCGACGATAACATCGGTATCAACGACCAATCTCATTCGCAGATGACATCACATCGCCGGCGACACGGGGAGCCGCACGGCGCCGGAGCGGCGCGACACCGAGAAACATTATTTTTATTGCGGCTTCCCTTGATCGGCGCCGGCCCCCTGACCAAGTCATCTTGTCGGATCGAAACCGTCCGCATCCCTCGGAGGCCATAGAGATCGGCGATTCCCCCAGCCAAAACATCCATGCTATGTTATTTCTCTATAATTTAACACATCAAGAATGCTGAATGATGACGGCAGCGCTTCCCCAAGTCTGGTCCGCCACGGCGAAAGCCGATGCACGACGCGCCCTGTGGAATCATTTCATCCTGGCCCGGGCGCTTGGACGAATGGCCAGGGTGACCGCCGCCCAGGTCAGCGATGGGGCGATTCCCTTCTGCTATGTCGACACCCACGCGGGATCGGGACGCATCCCGCGGCCAAGCCCGTTTCTCGACCGGATCTTCGAACAAAGGCAGGCCTTCGCCGGCGACGATTATTTTCTCGGCTTGGAACCGGCCCTGGCCGATGGCCAGCATCCCGGCTCCTGGGTCCTGGCCGCACGGGTCATCGAGGCCGCCGGCGGCGACCGGCTGGTGGTCGAAATGGACGTCAACGACATCGACGCGGCACTGGTTTCCCAAAGCCGGGGATATCGCGAGGGAACCTGGGTCCGTTTCTGGAGCCACGACTGGTTTTCCTTCCTGCGCTCGCATTTGTCCCTGACCGCGGCGCCCAATTTCGTCTTCATCGATCCGCCGCCGGGCGACGCCCGCGGTCCGGCCTTTGCGATCGATGCCGCCCTGCTGCTGGAAACGCTCCAGGTCCCTTTCATGATCAGTTATTCGGCCGACGACACCCCGCAGGAATCGATCGATCAGATCGGCCGGACCGGCTTGGAGCTGCTCGCCGCCGACGGCGGCACGGGCGTCCTGCTGGGCGGCGGCGGCGAGACGCTGCTTCTCGACATTCTTCCCGACCTGCGCTTGCTGGCCGGACTGCTGGGCGGAACCTTCTTCGCCCGCCTGCCGCGCTATGACGATTACAGCATCTGAGCGGCCGCGCGGCGAAGACGGTCTTTACAAATTTCCAACGCCTATCCCTGTCGCGGCTTTATGGAAGAAGGCTTATATTTTCCCCTGATTTGATCCAACCGGGGAGGTCGGTCATGCTTGGCGAGGGTCTGCGGCAGCTCCGCGGCTTGGCAAGCCAATATCGCATAGCCTTGCTGGTTGCCGCCGTGGCGGCATTCGCGGCCCTGTTCGGCCGGCATCTCAACAGCAGCGACGAAGCCGCCCATGCCCTGGACCGCGTCTATGGCGGCGCGCCGCACTTCGAGCTGGTTCTCAAGGAAACGCCGCGCCCGACGCGCTAACCCCGATAGGGTTTCCCTTGGCCACCGGGGCCTCGAGTCCCCATTTCTCGATACCCCGCCGCCGTCAAATGTCGTAATTGAGCACGGCCGGCGGGCGCGGCGCCGCCGCCATGTCGCGCAGGCTGGTGTTGTCGAGGATTTCCGCCGTCGCGTCACGAACCCGCTGCATGACCCGACGGATCAGACAGGCCTCTTCGCTGGTGCAATCGGCGCAGGGGCGATAGGCCGTTTGGCTGACGCAGGCCACCGGCGCGATCGGGCCGTCGAGAATCCGCACGATTTGCCCGACCATCACTTTGGCCGACGGACGGGCCAGCATATAGCCGCCGCCCTTGCCCTTCTTGCTGGACAAGAGGCCGTTGTTCTTCAGCTCAAGCAGGATGGTATCGAGGAATTTCTTGGGGATCCGCTGGCTTTCGGCGATATCCGCCACCAGGATGCCGCCCTCCCCCTCGCGCTCGGCGAGATAAAGCGCTGCCTTGAGACCGTATTTTGCTTTTGCCGATAGCATCGATTGTCGCCTTTGTCTTTCTTGTCTTTGGTCATGGAGAATGCCGCGCCTCACGCTTCGGGTGCGGGACGCGCGGCAACGCCCGTGGAAATCGGAATACCCCTTTCAGCCGGCCAGGGAAACCGGATCGGAGACGCGCCGGAGATGCCGCCACGTCTGCAGCGGATTGGCCGAAAGATCGGCCGGCTCGACCTGGTCGAGTTCGGCGTGGGCCGCCGGCAGATTGAACCAGGGAACCGCCGGGAAACGATGGTGCGCCGCGTGATAGCCCCTGTTGTGCTGAAACCAGTTCAGCACGGGATGCAGTCTTGTGCGGGGGCCCCGCAGGGTGTTGTGGTGATCGGCGATCTCCGACCAATACAGGAAGGCGTAGCGGCACCACAGCAAGGGCAGCACCCAATAGAGCAGGAACGGCCCGAGGCCACCGGTCGCCAGGGCGGCCAGCAAGGCAATACCCCAGACGACCGCCAGACGCGCCGCGCTTTTCCGCGACAATCCGCCGAGCTGCCGAAGATAATACCAGGCCGGCCAGCCGGTCAGCGGCCGCAGGACCCAGATCCACAGGACGTTGTGCGGACGGTCGAGGCCGAAACGGTGATAATCGGCGAGCAGATAGTCCCCGGCCTTGCCCAATTGTCCATGATGCCGAAGATGTTCGGTCTTGTAGGCCTCCATGGTGCGGAGAAAGGGCAGTCCATAGACGACATCCAGCCGTTCGTTCAATTTCTTGTCGGCGAAAAGATTGCCGTGCGCCCCTTCGTGCAGAAGAGCGTCCCCCAGGGCATATTGAAAGGCCCCGATGATCCATAGGGCCGCCACCGTCACAGGGATGCTGTCGGCCCACCGCGCGACGGCGATGGCGGCGAAAATACCGACCCAATCCCGCAGAATCGCCAAAACCGCCCGCCGCCCGTCACGCTGCGTCAAAGCCCTGATCGCCGTTGCATCAATCATCACGGCCTCCTTCTTTCCATCTTACAGATATAGCCGGCAAGAGCTGCGAAAAAGGGACCGTCGGCTCTCGCACGTTGCGAAAAGGTGGCGGCGACGGTAAACAGGGACGTCCATCATCAGGGCTGGCACCCCAGGCCGACTGGCAAGCGAGGCCACGCTGACACGCTTCACCAAGAAAATGCAGCTGAAAACGCGGGCGTCCGTCCTGGTCTCCTCGATGACGAGCGCCTCCTGGTCCCTGATGATCATGATCTGGGTCGGCGCGCTGTGCGCGCTGATCTATCTCCGCAACGCGGCCATCAGCGAAGCCGAAGTCGACATCAACAATATGACCCGGATCATCGCCGCGGAAAGCGAAGTGGTCTTGCGCAGCGCCGAGGCGATTCTGCTCGACACCCGCCAGACCATCGAGGAAAGCGACAACTTCGAACAGGCCAAGGTCGAAAAACTGCTGAATTCGAAGCAGGCGCGGGTTCCCTTCCTGCGCTCGATCGTCGTGGTCGATGCCGATGGCCGCTTGCGCTATCTGACCAATATGCCGAATCCGGGGCCGGACTTCGCCGTGACCAACCGGGAGTGGTTCGCCATGACGCGCGAAACGCCGTCACGTCTCATGATGGTCTCGCTGCCGGTCGAGAGCAGGCTGTCGCCGGGCAATTGGATCATTCCCCTGAGCCTGCGGCTGGAGGGCCCGGACCACAGTTTCCGCGGCGCCATTCTCGGCGCCCTCGATCCGGCCTTCTTCCACGCCTTGTTCCAGGAACTCGACCTCGGCGCGGGGAGCGCCATCACCCTGCAGCGGAGCGACAGCGCGGTGCTCTCGCGCCAGCCCTACGACGAAAACGTCCTCGGCAAGACGATTCCGGACGGCGCCGTCTTCCAGATGATGCAGAAGAAGCGATTCGGCGTCGCCCGGGCCCGCAGCGTCATCGACGGCGGCTCCCATGTTCTCGGCGGCCGCATGCTCGACAGCTTTCCGGTTTATGTCGCGATCACCCGGACGGAAACGTCGATTCTCACGGTCTGGCGGGCGCAGCTGGTCATCATCGTCACGGCGACGGCCGCCATTTCCCTTTTGCTGCTGGTCGTCATGCGGCAATCCGACACCGCCGCCCGGCTGGCCGCCGAGAGCGAAGCGGTGCAGGCCCTGGTCGACGCCAGTCCGCGGCCCTTGGCCACCCTGCGCAGGACCTCCGGCGCCGACTTCGTGGTCGAATGGGCCAATTCCTATTTTGCCGCGCTTTTCGACAGACCATTGGCGGAAATCCTCGACAGGCCGCTTCGCCCCCTGCTGGCCGGCGCATCCGCGACGCCCCTGCCCCATTCGATCGACGACCCCAGGGGGCTGTGCTTCGAGACCATCCTCAACACGGCCCAGGGGCCGACGGAAACGCAGCTGCTGTTCACCCCCGTCAAGGGCCAGCACAATCCGTTCGGCACCATCCTGGTCACCGCCCTCGACCTGACGGCCAAACGCACGGCGACCCGCCGCGAGGCCGAACGTCACCTGTTCGAGGCATTGGGCCGGCTGGCCGGCCGGATCGCCCATGAAATCAACAATGTGCTCCAGCCGATCCTCAGCCACGCCTCGCTCGCCCTGCATGCCAGCAAAACCAACGAGGAGGCGGCGCTTCATCTTCGGGAAATCCAGAACGGCGTGCGGGCCGGACGGGAGATCGTGCGGTCCGTCCTGACCTTGGCCGGCGGCAGGACGGTGACCCGGGACCCCAGGCCATTGGAGGCGGAGCTGACGGCGGCCCTCGATCTGATCCGGCCCTCGGTGCCGGAGCGCGTCAGGCTCGACGTCCATCTGCGGGCCGCCGATGCGATGGTCAGCCTGGCGTCGGGCGAGATCTTCCAGATTCTCAGCAATGTGGTCGGCAATGCCGTCGACGCGATCGAAAAAGACGGCGTCATTCGCATCGAAGTCGCCCCGTGCGACGTCGAACTGATCGAGTCGGCCATACTGGGCCTGTCGCCGGGACCCTATGTGCAGATGCTGGTGAGCGACACCGGCAGCGGCATGGACCGGGACGTGGCGCTCAGGGCGCTCGATCCGTTTTTCACCACCAAACCTTTCGGCAAGGGGGCCGGATTGGGACTGTCGACCGTGCAAAGCGTCGTCGACGGCCTGGCAGGAAACATCAGCCTGACGTCGACTCCCGGCATCGGCACGTCGGTGCGGATTCTTTTCCCCCGCAGGACGCCGCCATGCTAGAGCATGACGCGCACGAAAGAATCATGACCACCCCCAACCTCTCCCTGCAAGGGAAGGGGTTGGAGGTGGGATGGAACGGTTGAGCCCAGGAAGGAGAACGGATCATGGCGAGGATATTGGTGGTGGAGGACTCCGACGCCGTTCGCCGG
Source organism: Rhodospirillales bacterium (assembly GCA_015654615.1). Lineage (GTDB taxonomy): Bacteria > Pseudomonadota > Alphaproteobacteria > Rhodospirillales > Magnetospirillaceae > Telmatospirillum. Next base: position 4,606 of record JAATGN010000411.1, on the reverse strand, counting down.
GCCATCGTCGCCGTTCTCACCACTCTGGGCGGCCATGAGGTCGTCGCCGCGGCCGACGGCCTGAGCGGCCTCGCGATGCTCGACGGCGACGCGGTGGACCTGGCGGTCACCGATATCTGGATGCCCGGCGAAGACGGCATCGCCTTTCTGCGGAAAGCCAAGGCCAAATGCCCGGGTCTTCCGGTGATCGTGGTGACGGGCGGCGGTCCGGCGTTTCCGCCCATCGAGCTGTCGTTGTCGGTGGTCGAGGCCCATGGGGCCGACGCCGTTCTGATCAAACCCTTCGAAGACGAAGACCTGCTGGCCGCCGTCCTGCGCCTTACGACTCTCCCGTCTTCTTGAAGGGCTTGGGAAACAGCTGGAAGAGCACTTTTTCCAGAAGATCGCGCAGAACGACCTGCTCGTCCTCGTCGAGCGTATGCATGGCCCCCGTCAGGGCGGCCAGCGGATCGCGATCCAGCAGTTCGATCCCCGTCTGGCTGAGAGAGACCACCCGGATGCGGCAGTCGCCCAAATCGGTTTCGGTGCGGACCAGGCCCTTGCCCAGCAACAGCTGAATGGTCCGCGAGGCGGAACTGGCATTGACGCCAGTATAGGCCGCCAAACCGCTGACCGTCCGCGCCGCCGGGCCGGCTTTGGCAAAATAGCGCAAAGCCGACCATTGGACGGGGGCCAGTTCCCTGGTGAAGCAGAGATTCTGAACTTGTCGTCCCAATTGCTCGACCAATGCGGCGATCGCCAGGGCTGAGGTATTGTTTGTCCGCATTTCTCACGCCTGTTGCAGGGTCATTCATAACACTGCTTCGTATTTGGTGCACGAATTGGCGTTATGACACAAACCCAACCCACAGTCACATGTTTGCATATTGCAAGGGTTTGGCTTTCGCGTTATTGTCCCTCCAAGCCTTGTGGTCGCGGGCATTGTTCGCAACCAATCGGCGAAAATAAAGACAACCTGAGATGCTGACCCGGCCTTCGGCACTCCCCTGCCGCCCCTCCCCGGTCAGTAAGGATAAATCACGATGGCAAGCACACCGACCCGTCCCCGGGCCAATGATGCAGATCACTATGTCGGCGCCCGCATTCGGGAACGACGCATCATGCTTGGGCTTTCTCAACAGCAGATGGCTGATCTGATCGGCGTCACCTATCAGCAGGCGCATAAATACGAGCGCGGCATCAACCGCATTTCCGCAGGACGGCTGCATCAGACCGCGCACGTTCTGGGCGTCCCCGTCGGCTATTTCTTCGAGGGTCTGGACGAGCACCGCAACCAGGATCTCACCTCGCGTCAGCGCATGTGCCTGGAGCTGGCCCGCAATTTTTCCAGCATCGTCAATGAGCGTCATCAGGAAGCGTTGAGCCAGCTGGCGCGCGCGCTCGCCTCGGAGCAAGCGGCCCAATAATCCTCCGTCCGGACCGGATCCGGCGGAAGCCTCGATCCTTAGGGCCTGGGACCACTCCAGGCCCCCGAAGCCCGAGCGGCGCGGAGGCGTCATATCAAACTTCAGGACTTGGAGCGATTATTTCGCTCCAAGTCCTGAAGGGGCCAGCCGGCCCCCTGTCCGTCAGGACGCAAATCGCCGACCGCCTGTTCAGGCTCCGAAGCGGAACAAGCGGGTCGGCGCGTCGGCCAGAACCATTTTTCGCTCGGCCGGGTCGGGCAACCATATGTCGAGGGCCTGACGCGCCGCGGTCGGGTTGGCCTGGCCTTCGAACTGGGTATGCGGCCAGTCGCTGCCCCAGACCAGGCGATCCAGCCCCAGGTTGTCCTTCAGCAAGGGTATCGCCGCCAAAGCGATGGCCTGGCCGTCGGGGCCGTTGCGATAGGGCGCCGACAGCTTCACCCAGACGCGGCGGCTTTTTCCGGCGGTCAGAAGATAGCGGAAGCCCGGGTCGTCCGTGCCCGACGCCGGCGCCGGCTTGCCGAAATGATCGAGGACCACGTTGCCCCCGGCGGCCAGAAGCGGCGGCAGCAGAGCCGGCAGGCGGCCGGCCTCGGCCTGGACCTCGATCTGCCATCCGAGACCGGCGATCCGCTCGAGGAAACGCCGCCACTCCGGGGCGTCGAGGGCCGGATCGGCTTTCCCCACCAGATTGAGGCGGATGCCGACGACGCCGTCCTGCCCCAGCGCCTGCAATTCGGCGGCCCCGATGTCCGGCGCCACGACGGCGATGCCGCGCAGGCGCCGCGGCGCCGTCCGCAGCGCCTCCAGCAGGTAGCGGTTGTCGGTGCCTAAGAAACTCGGCTGCACCAAAACGCCATGCGACATGCCGTTGGCGTCGAGCATGGCCAGATATTGGGCGATCGACGCATCGTAGTCCGGCGCGTAACGGCGCTCGCCGGCCAAGGGCAGATCTCTCGTGAAAACGTGGGCGTGGCAGTCGATGGCCACCTTTTCCTCCTCGGCTGAAACCAGCGGGCCGGCCGACAGCGCCAGCGCCGAGGCCGATATCCCGATACAGAAGTCGCGACGGTTCATGATTTCACCTCCAGGGACTGGGACGAGCCGATCGCGCCGTCGAGCGCCTTGCCGCGGGTCTCCGGCAGCATGAGGACAGCCAGCAGAACCAGGCAATAGGCCATCCCGGCGTCGATGCCGATGGCCGCCCCCAACGACATGCGGCCGCTCATATGGCCGATCAGCACCGGCAGGCCCGACGCCAGGATCCGTCCGAAGTTGTAACAGAAGCCGACGCCGGAACCGCGGATGCCGGCCGGATACAATTCATTGAACAAGGCGCCCATGCTGGCGGGAATGCCGGCCGCGCAGAAGCCCAGGGGAAATCCCAGCACCAGCATCAGGGCGCCGCCGATCGGCAGCAGCAGATAGGTGACGGTGACCGCGGTGCAGCCGACGGCGAACAAGGCCACGGTCCGGCGCCGGCCGATGCGGTCGAGCAATTGCCCGGCGGCGAGGCAGCCGCAGCCGAAGGCGACGATGATGACCCCCAGATAAAGGCCGGTCCCCATCACCGAAAGGCCGCGTTCGGTCTTCAGAAAGGTCGGCAGCCAGGTGAACAGGCCGTAATAGCCGCCGTGCGCGCCGAAACCGAACAGGCCGCCGATCAAGGTCACGCGGAGCGTCTTCGGGGAAAAGATGCCGAGCAGCGCGCTTGAAAAATTCAAGCGCGGGCCGGCCGCCGCGGCGATCTTGCGGGGTTCGGGAATCGCCCGCTGCATAAAGATGACCAGCAAGGCCGGCACCACGCCGATCCCGAACATCACCCGCCAGGCGAAATCCTGCGGCAGCAGCGAGAAGGCCGCGGTGTAGAGCAGCACGGCGGCGCCCCACCCGACGGACCAGCCGCTTTGCACGGCGCCCAACGCCTTGCCCCGGTGCTCGGGCCGGATGATCTCGGCGATCAGCACGGCGCCGGCCGCCCATTCGCCGCCGAAACCCAGCCCCTGCAGGGCCTTCAGGATCAGCAACTGCTCGAAGTTCTGGCAAAAGGCCGCCAGGAAGGTGGCGCCGGCAAACCAGATGATGGCGATCTGCAGCGCCTTGACCCGGCCGATCCGGTCGGAGAGGGCGCCCCCCAGCCAACCGCCCAGCGCCGAGGTGATCAGGGTCAGGCCGCTGATCAGGCCGGCGTCCGTCTTGCTGACCCCCCAGCCGGCGATCAGGGCGGGAATGACCAGGCCGAACATCTGCATGTCCAGCGCGTCCATCGCCCAGCCGCCGAAGCAGGCCCAGAAGGTGCGCCGTTCGACGGAGGTGATCTGCCGATACCATTGGAACATGAAGATCCTCCCGCGCTCTTTTATCGACTATAGAACTAGTCATTTATATGAATAGGGAAGCAGGCGGCGAGGCGGCTGTCAATGCCCGGATGCACATCAGCGAATTTCGATGTGGTAGCGGAAGGTCGAGGCCGGAGCACGCGAACGGCGCCATTCCAAGGGTTCGCCGCGATAGCCGAAAGCCAGACGTTCGATCACCACCACCGGCGAGCCCTCGGGCAGGGCGAGAATCGCCGCATGGGGCGGGGCCAGGGCCTCGACCGTCAGGGTTTCCTCGGCCGAAGCGACGATTGCGCCGCAACGGCTTTCGTAGATCGGATAGAGCAGGGCGCCGAAGTCGTCTTCGCACATGGTCAGAAGCGGTTCGAATCGGGCTTTCGGCACCCATATTTCCTCGGCCAGCACGGGACGCCCATCGATCAGGCGCTGGCGCAGCAGGCGAATCACCTCGGCCTCGCCCGGCAATTGCAGCGCCTTGGTCACCTCGGCCGGACCGGCCATGCCGCCGCGCGCCAGGATCCGGCTTTCCGGCACCACGTGACGTCCATCCGGCCCCTGAAAACGCAGAAAACGAAACAGCGACGAATCGAAGCTCGGCCGCCGGACGAAGGTGCCGCGGCCCTGGAAGCGCTCGACCAGACCGTCGTCGACCAGCGTCTGAATCGCCTTGCGGACCGTGCCGATCGCCATTTTATGGCTCGCCGCCAATTCGGCTTCGGTGGGAATCGCCTCGCCCGGCCCCCAGGCATGGGCGGCGATCCGCCCGGCGATTTCGTCGCGCAGACGCTGATAAAGGGGAAGGCGATGATCGATGCGGCTCATACCGGCGCGAATCCAGTCCTATAGAGAAGTATATAAATT
>JAATGN010000196.1 GCA_015654615.1 Rhodospirillales bacterium | reverse complement strand
TCGCCGCCCGAGCTCGACCGCCAGTCATGGAAAGGCGAAAACATCGCCGGGCGCACCATCCTGCTCTATGGCGAACAGGGTTTGGGGGACGCGCTGCAATTCGCCCGCTTCGCGACCCCCATCGCGGCTCTGGGCGCCAGGGTGATTCTCGAGGTTCACCCGGCTCTGGTCCGCCTGCTGTCCGGCATCGACGGCGTCCGCCGGGTGATCGCCAGGGGCGACGCCCGTCCCGCCTTCGACGTCTGCCTGTCGTTGATGAGCGCGCCTTTCGTCCTCGGCACGACATTGGAAAGCATTCCGGCCGAAAGCCCCTATGTCCGGGCCGACGCGGCCATCGTCGACAAATGGGCCGGCCGGGCGGGCGCCTTGCCGGGATTGAAAGTCGGCCTGGTCTGGGCCGGCTCGCCCCGGCTGGACGATCCGCGCCATCACGCCGTCGACCGCCGCCGCAGCATGGCGCTGGCCGACATGGCGCCGTTGCTGGCCGTTCCGGGGGTCAGTTTCGTCAGCCTGCAGATGGGAACGCCGGCGGCGCAGCGGCAGGAGATCGCCATCGACCGCCGGCCGCCGGACTGGATGGCCGAGGTGGCCGATTTCGCCGACACGGCGGGTCTGGTGGCGCATCTCGATCTGGTCATCTCGGTCGACACGGCGGCCGCCCATCTGGCCGGCGCCCTGGGCAAGCCGGTGTGGATCCTGTCGCGCTTCGACGGTTGCTGGCGCTGGCTGGCCGACCGCGACGATTCGCCCTGGTATCCGACGGCTAGGCTGTTCCGGCAGACCGCGCCCGGCGATTGGCGTCCGGTGATCGCCCGCGTCGCCGCCGCGCTGGAGCAGATGGCCGGCGGCGGCGCGGCACCGGCGGCGCTCGTTTCGGCTCATGCCGCCCCGCAATCGCCGGCGCTCCCGGAAGCGGCGGCCGCGGCCCATTACGACCGCGGCGTCGCCCTGCAGTCCGCCGGACGTCCCCTGGAGGCCGAAGCGGCCTATCGCGCCGCCATCGCCGCCAACCCGCGCCACGCGAAAGCCTTCAACAATCTGGGCAACGCGCTGGCCGGCCAGGGGCGCCGGGACGAAGCCGTCGCCGCCTTTCGTTCGGCCCTTGCCGTCCAGGCGGACTATGCCGAAGCCCACTACAATCTGGGCATCCTGTTTCATAAGGAAGGGCGCCTGGGCCCGGCCGCCGATGCTTACCGCGAGGCCCTTCGCGTCAAGCCGGATTTCGTCGAAGCCATGACCAACCTGGGCGCGGCCCGGCAGGAACAGGATCGCCTCGACGAAGCCGAAGCCATCCAGCGGGCCTGCCTGGCGCAGCGGCCGGATTACCCGCGGGCGCACCTCAATCTCGGCGTCGCGCTGAAGAGCCAGGGCCGGATCGACGCGGCGATCGAGGCCTGCCGCCGGGCCGTCGCCTGCGAGGCGAACTATCCGCCGGCCCATGTCAATCTGGCCCATCTCCTGCTGCTTCGCGGCGATTTCGCGGCCGGCTGGCGGGAATACGAATGGCGATGGAAGGGCGGCGTCGAGGGCTTGACGCCGCGGCACCCGGCCGCCAGCCGCTGGAACGGCCAGGACGTCGCGAAGCGGACCATCCTGTTGCATGCCGAGCAGGGCCTGGGCGATACCCTGCAATTCCTCCGCTATGCCGCATTTTTCGCCAGGCGGGGCGCGACCGTCGTCGCCGAGGTGCAGGATTCCCTGGTCCGCCTGATTTCCGGCCAGCCCGGCGTCGCCCAGGCGGTGGCGATGGGAGGGACCCTGCCGGCCTTCGATTACCATCTGCCGATGATGAGCGCCCCGCATGCCACCGGGACCCGGTTGGACGGCATCCCCGCCGAGGTGCCCTACATCATCCCCGATCGCGATCTGGTCGCGGCCTGGCGCCGCCGGCTGGCCCGGCTGCCGGGCCGGAAGGTCGGCCTGGTCTGGGCCGGCGATCCCCGCCGCCATGACTATCGTCTCGCCGCCGCCGACGCCCATCGCAGCATCGCCCTGTCCCGGCTGGTCCCCTTGCTGTCGATCCCCGGCATCAGCGTCGTCAGCCTGCAGAAAGGCGCCGCCGCCGATCAATGGCGGGCGCTTCCGCCCGAGCTGCGGCGGTTCGACCCGATGGAAACGGTCGCCGACTTCGCCGACACCGCCGCCCTGGTGGCCAATCTCGACCTGGTGATCACGGTCGACACCTCGGTGGCGCATCTGGCCGGGGCCATGGGCAAACCGGTGTGGATCCTGTCGCGCTTCGACGGCTGCTGGCGCTGGCTGACCGATCGCGAGGACTCGCCCTGGTATCCGACCGCCCGGCTGTTCCGCCAGACGGCGCCCGGCGACTGGGACGGGGTGATCGAGCGCGTCGCCGTGGAATTGGGCCGTGGTTTCCCCCCACCCCGGCCCTCCCCAGGGGGAGGGAGCATTCTTTCCGGCTCCCCTCCCCCTGGTGGGAAGGGGGCGGGGGTGGGGGAAACAGCCCCACTCTTCATCGAAGCACGCGCTCATCATGTGGCGGGGCGGCTTTCCGAGGCCGAAGCGGCTTACCGCCGCATTCTGGCGGCCGATCCGGACCATGCCGACAGCCTGCACCTTCTTGGCGTCGCGGCCTTTCAGGGAGGCCGGAACGATCTGGCGCACCGCCTGATCGGGCGCGCCCTCGTGCTGGCGCCGGCGAATCCGCAAGCCCACAACAATCTGGGGAACGTGCAGCGCGCCGTCGGCGATCTCGACGCGGCGCTCGCCAGCTTCCGCCGCGCCCTCCGGCTGCAGGAGCCTTATCCGGAAGCGCTGCTCAATCTCGGCAAGACATGGCTGCAATATGGACGGCCGGACAAGGCGGAAGACGGCTTTCGCGCGGTGATCGGCCTGGCGCCTTTCGATCCGCACGCGCGCTATTGCCTGGGCGTCGTCTTGCAGGAACAGGGCCGGCCGGCCGAAGCCGTCGCCGTCTATCGCACGGCCATCGCGCTGCGGCCGGACGATCCGCAGACGCTCAACAACCTGGGCAATGCGCTGACCGACCGGGAACAGTACGAGCCGGCCATCGCCATCCTGCGGCAGGCCCTTCTGATAAGGCCCGATCACTGGGAGACGCATTACAACCTGGGGCTCGCCCTTCAGCGCCACGGCCGGTTGGAGGAAGCGGCGGCGGCCTATGAAGCCGCGCTGGCGGGGCGGCCCGGCAATCCGGACATCCAGACCAATCTCGGCAACGCCTGGCGCGGCCTGGGCCAGCTCGGGCGCGCCGAAGCCGCCCAACGGGCCAGCCTGCGGGCCAGGCCGGATTATCCCAGGGCGCACAACAATTTGGGAATCGTCTTGAAAGAGCAGGCCCGATTGAGCGAGGCCCTCGCCAGTTTTCGCCAGGCCGTCGCCGGTCGGCCCGATTATGGCGAAGCCCATAACAATCTGGGCGTAACGCTGATGGAAATGGAAAGGCTGGACGACGCGGTCGCCGCCTATCGGACCGCTCTTGCCTGCCGGCCCGATGATCCCGAACCCCAGAACAATCTCGGCGTCGTGCTCCATCGGCAGGGACGGCTGGCCGAAGCGATCGCCGCCTATGAGCGCGCCGTCCGCCTGAAACCCGACTATGCCGAAGCGCAGACCAATCTGGGCATGGCCCGCCTGGCCATCGGAGACGATGCCGCCGGCTGGCAAGGCTACGAATGGCGATGGAAGGGCGGCCTGGCGGCGCTGACCGCCCGGGACTTCCCGCAACCGCCATGGCGGGGCGAGTCCTTGCAAGGCAAGACCATCCTGCTGCACGGCGAACAGGGGTTCGGCGACGTCCTGCAGTTCGTCCGTTACGCCCCTTTCGTCGCGGCAAGCGGCGGGCGCGTCGTCGTCGAGGCCTACCCTCCCCTGGTGCGGCTGCTGGGCACGCTCGAAGGCGATCTGCGGATCGTGCCGGCCGGCGGGCCCTTGCCGCCGTTCGATCGTCACCTGCCCCTGATGAGCCTGCCCCATGTCCTGGGGACGGCGCCGGGGACGACGCCCGCCGTCGTTCCTTATCTGCGCGCCGCCGACGCCGACGTCGCGGCTTGGCGCCGGAGATTGCCGGCCCCGACGACGCGGAGAGTGGGGCTGGTCTGGGCCGGCAATCCCCGCCTGCACGACCCGGGAGCCCAGGCCATCGACCGGCGCCGCAGCATTCCGCTGTCCCGCCTGGCCCCGCTGCTGGCGGTGGCCGGCGTCGAATTCGTCAGCCTGCAGACCGGAACCGCCGCCGCGCAAATTCAGGATCTCGCCCCGGCGCGGCGACCGCTGGACTTGACCCGCGACCTCGCCGATTTCGCCGACACGGCGGGTCTGATGGCCAATCTCGATTTGCTCATCTCGGTCGACACCGCGGCGGCGCATCTGGCCGGCGCCCTCGGCAAGCCGGTGTGGATCCTGTCGCGCTTCGACGGCTGCTGGCGCTGGGGCCTCGACCGCGACGACAGCCCGTGGTATCCGACGGCCAGACTGTTCCGCCAAGCCGCGCCGGGGGATTGGGACGGCGTGGTCGAGCATGTGGTTGCCGGTCTGCGGCAATGGATCGATAAAAATGGTGATCTTTGATCCGCAGATGAGCGCAGATATGGGGACAGATGAGTCCAACATGCAGATAGCAGTGCGTCATGAACAGACCGGCGCCATCCTCGGGGCGGCAATGGCCGTTCACGGAGAATCGGATCATGCTTTCGACAGACGGCCGGTTCTCGCTCTGCGCCCATCGGCGTCATCTGCGGATCGACAATAATGACAGAAACAAACGACGGCGATGCCGGGGACAGCGCGGACGAGGCCCGACGGAAGGCCCTGGTCGGGCTGGAGGCCAAGGCGCACGCCCTGCTTTCCAAGCAGCTGTGGACGGCCAGCGCCTTTTCCGAGGCGGAGGAAGAACTCGCCCAGGCCATAAGGCTGTCGCCCGAGGCCGCCTGGCGCATCCGCCAGGCCATCATGCTGCCCTGCGTTGCCGATTCGCGCCAGCAGATCGATCACCTTCGCGGGCGCATGGAAGCCCGCCTGCAGGCGCTGCTCTCGGAAGATCTGCATGTCGACGACCCGGTGCGGCAGATCGATTGGACCTGCTTTTTGCTGGCCTATCACGGCGAACATGGAAACGCCCCTCTGCACCGGCTGTTTCACCAGGTCTGTTCGAAGGCGACGCCCGATCTCGACTGGGGCTCGCCGCATGTCGGAGCGGCCCGTTCGCCCGGCCGGCCCCGCGTCGGCTTCGTCTCCTGGTTCTTCTCCGACCATACCATCGCCCGCCTGTTCACCGGCCTGATCGAACGATTGGACGGGGAAAGCTTCGAGATCAGCGTCTTCGCCGTCGAGGGCAGCGACGGTTACCTGAGGCAAGCCGACATGAGGGGCAAGCGCGTCGTCACCCTGCCCACCGATCTGCCGAGCGCCCGCCGACAGATCGCCGCCGGGCAACTCGATGTGCTGGTCTATCTCGATCTGGGGATGGATCCCTTCACCCTGTTCCTCGCCCATGCGCGCCTCGCCCGCACCCAGGCCGTCCTCTGGGGGCATCCCGACACCACCGGTCTTCCGAACATCGATGTCTTTCTCAGCAGCGACGCCATGGAGCCCGACGAGGCCCAGGAGCATTACGACGAGAGACTGGTCCGTCTGCCCGGAATCGGCAGCTGGGTCCGCCGGCCCGAGAGGCCGCAAGCCGTGCCGGCCGCCGCCGATTACGGCCTGCCGGACGATGCGCTGCTTTATCTATGTCCGCAGACGCCGCAAAAATTTCATCCCGATTTCGACGCGGTCATCCGCCGCATTCTGGCCGCGGAACCGCGGGCCCATCTGGTGCTGACCGCCGGATCGGCCGGCCCGGCGATGGCGGCGGTTTGCCGTCGCATGCTGGGCCCCGCGCCGGAACTGGCGCCGCGCCTTCACATCCTGGGGCCGCTCGATCGGCCCCGCTTCATCGGTTTGATGTGCCTTGCCGACGTGCTGCTCGATCCGCTCCACTACAGCGGCGGCCATACGACGCTCGAGGCCTTTTCCTGCGGCGCCCCGGTGGTCACCTGGCCGGGACGCCATTTGCGGGCCCGGCACAGCTTCGGACTCTATCGATTGATCGGCATCATGGATTGCGTCGCCCCGGACCTCGAGAGCTATGTCGATATCGCGCTCATGCTTGGCCGCGATCGGCAGCGGCGCACCGACCTGCGCCGGCGCATCGCGGAAGCGAGCCCTGTTCTTTACGAGGACGACATGGCCGTCCGGGCTTTTGAAGCGTTTCTGTGGTCGGTGATGAGCGACCAATAACGCTGTTGGTTTGCTGAAACGGAGCTGTCATGCCGGGCCCGGTCGTGACGGCGGGGAAGCTTGCCCGGCATGACGGCGAATCCGTCGCTCAGTGCGCCGTCACCTGCGGCAGGCCGCAAATTTCCGCCCAGGCGTTCCGGGTGTCGCGCATCGCCACGATCAGCTTGTCGCAGGCCTCCTCGGCCGAAGGCTTGCCGACCGAACGCAACAGGGCGCGGCTTACCGATTCGTACATGTCGCGGAGATTGATCGCGACCTGTCCGCCTTGCGTCATGTCGAGGCACCGGTTGAGGCCGTCGACGATCCGCGTGGCATTCATCACTTCGTCGAATTGCGCTTGAAAATCACCCTTGCGGGCGGCCTCCGAGGCCCGGCCGACATGCAGCAGGATGGTATCGTAAAGCTGCACCACGGCTGTCGGCGACGATTCGATGGCGGCTGAAGGATCGGGCTGGGTCGTAGACATCGCTTATTCGCTCCCCAATGCCGGGCACTCTTCCGCAAGGCCGCCCAGCGACAACACGGCACCGATCATGCCGTTTGGAAGCTTAAGGAACGGTTAGCGCAAGAAGGAGAATTTCATCGGCGGCATCCGCCGGCCGATGGGTCAATTCCCGAACCGGGCGATATCCTCCAGCGGAGGGTCGAGTTCGAGCGCCACGGTGACGATACGGTCGGTAAAGCAGACCGGCGCCTCCTGCCCCATGCGCCGAAGGGCCGAACGCAACTGCCGGGCCTGTTCGACGATGGCCCGCGCCTCGGCGGAGACATCAATCAATTCCTGGGCCGGAATCCGGCAGTCGAGCGGCCAGCACGCCGGATCCTCGCCGTAGCGGTCGACGATATCCTGCAATTCCTGAGGAGATACGGCAGCATTCAAAGCGAACTTCCGTCCAATGATGGCATGCCCTTTGAAAGCATGCCGTTGGTTGTCGAGAACCGCTCCGGCTTTTACGGCGCCCCATCCGGCGCTTGAGCGGGCTCTCCGAAGCGGCTTCGTCAGACCGCTTCGGAAGTCGGCAATCCTTGCGAAATTCCGGAAGGGGCCTGCGGCCCCAACTGGGCCTCGGCAACTTCGGCCCAGGCGTCGCGCAATTCGCGGACGGCAATCAGCAGCCGGTCGCAAGCTTCGGCGCCCGTTTCCTTGCCCACCGAGCGGAACAGGGTCCGCGCCACCGCCTCGTAGGTTTCGCGCAGCCCCTTCGCCACTTGTCCGCCTTTCTCCATATCGAGATGGCGGTTGAGACCGTCGATGATCCGCGCGGCGCTCATCACCGCTTCGAATTGCTTCTGCGAATCCCCCTGGCGGGCCGACTCGGCGGCTCTGGCGATACGAACCAGGATGCCGTCATAGAGCATCACCACGATCTTCAGTGGGGGAGTGGTGAGCTGCGCCGCCTGATAGGCGGAAATTGCGTATCTGGTCTGGCTCATCGGGGCGCTCCTAAATCAACCCTTGGTCTGCATGGCGAACATTTCATTGAGCACAGTGCTGGCGTAGCTGGCCGCCTGAATCTGCGTCGTCAATGTAGCATACTGCGCAAGCAGGAATGTCGTATAGCTATTTGCCTGGGCGATGATCGTATTGTATTGGTCGGTCATCTGCGCATCCTCGTCCTGGAGATTGGTCACGAGGTTCTGGACGGACCCGTTGAGCGTATTCCCGTAGTTTTTCGATGTCGTGTACAATTGGTTGGCGAGGCCCAGTGTCGCCGACACCGTGACCGCGCCGCCCGAGCCCGTGTAAGTAAAGTTCATATTATCGTAAATCGAACCGGAAACGCCGGAAATATTGTTTCCGCTGACGGTGAACAGGTTGGAGGCCAGGGCATCGACGGGCACGCCGTCCAGGCCCGTCACGGTCAGACCGGAAATGCTGCCGGCCGTCATCGAGACATTCAGTTCGAAGGTTCCCGCGAAGGAACTGTAGTCGGTGCCTCGGGTCTGCAGCGTGTAGGAACTGGTGGTGATCTGGGATTGGAAAAGACTCAGCACCCCTTTGAAATTGTCTTTCAATTGGCTGGTCAAGGTCGTGACGTCGGCATTCAGCAGATTGTTGCCGTCCAGCGAAAGGCCGATGTCGGCGAGGCTCATGTTGTTGATCATCGACGTGAGCGACGCGTCCAGCTGCAGGCTGACCTCGCGCAATGTCGAATCGCCGAACAGCACGGCCGAACTCGATGCCGTTCCGTCGCTGTTGGTCGCCTCGTTCTGGTCGATGAAGGACTGCCAATTGTTGTAGGCCGTCATGAAGGAGAGAATGGTGTTGCCGATCGCCGTGGTATCCGGACTGACGGAAACGGTGATGATCGTATTGGGATCCGCCGCCGTCAGGTCGAGCGAAACGCCGCTCAAGGCGTCGGTGATGCTGTTGGTCGAACGAACGATGCCCGACACGCCGTCGATGGTGAGATTGGCCGGCTGGGGCGCGGTGACCTGGTTGGAAGCGCCATTGGAGGCCACGGCGGCAATTCCCAGGGTCGAGAGCACATCGCCATTGACCGCGGCAAAGGACAAAGCCGAACCGCCGGTTCCCGAGGAGATCGTCAGGGTGGTGCCCGTCACGCTGGCCATGGTGCCGGTAATGCCGGCGGCGGTGGCGGCACTGTTGATCTGGGCCGCGATCTGATTGAGCGACATGGTCGAATCGATGGCCACGCGCACCGGCGTGGCCGTTCCCCCGACCGAGCCGCCGTTGATGATGAAACTGCCGGACAGATCGAGCGCGGTCGAATTGTCGCTGACCGTCGCGGTGCTGGCCTGGCTGGTGGCCGCCGAATAAAGGCCGAGGCCGGACAGAATATTGTCGGGATCGTTGAATTGCAGCGGGGTATCGGGGTCGGATCCCGCGATGACGAGAACGGAATGGGTCGCATCGATCGTCACGACCGACGCGCTCACCCCCGTTTGGTCGGACCCGCCGTTGATGGCGCTGGCGATGTCGGTCAGCGACATCGACGAGGTCAAGGTGATGCTGAGCGGCGTCATCCCCGTCTCGGTGATGGAAAAGCTGCCGCCGATGGTCAGGCCGAGCGTGGTGGTGGACAGAACGGCGGTACTCGACACATTCTGCGTGGCGCCGACGTCTTCTTCGGCGGCCGCCAGCTGATTGACCACCACCGTGTGGGTTCCGGAATTGGTGCCGGAATTGACCGTGGCCGACAGCAGGACGCTGGCGTCGGTCGGCGACGAGCCGCTGACCGCGGCCCTCGACGTCAGGCTGGCCGCCCGGCCGTTGAAGATGTTCGATCCCTCGAGCGCCTGGGAGCTCAAATTCGACGTGGCGGTTTCCAGGGCCTGCAGCAACGTCTGCATGCTCTGGTAGGCCGTGATCTTCGCTTTGTTGGTGCTGAGTTCGGTGGCGATCGAATCGGCGCGATCCAGATAGGGCTGAACCTTCGTCGAAACCGCTTCGGCCAAAGACAGCGAGTAGCTGCTGCCCTGGAGGGAGGAAATATCCGTCGCATTGCCGGTCGAAACGCTGGATGTTGTGGTCATTGCGACTTCTCCGCTTGAATGGCTCCGGATCGCCATGGTGTGGGAACGGCGTCATTCCCACACCATAAGCTATCACCGACGTGGCCGGCAGCCTAGCCTCCGATGCCGCCAGGGCCTGCCGATTCTTCGTCGACCAGCAGATCCAGCCCGTCCAGATCCAGTCAGGGAAACCTTACGACTGGATCAGTCGCAGCAGTTCCTGCGGCAGCTGCGAGGCCTGGGTCAGGGCGGCGACCGAGGCCTGGGTCTTCACGTCGACGGACGACAGGGTGGCCTTCACCGAGGCGACGTCGGCATCCTGCACCACCGAGGCGGCGGCGGTGATGTTCTG
>JAATGN010000184.1 GCA_015654615.1 Rhodospirillales bacterium | reverse complement strand
GCACGGCCTGACGCTGCATGTTCGAGCCCATCAGGGCGCGGTTGGCGTCGTCGTTCTCCAGGAACGGGATCAGCGCCGCGGCCACCGAGACCAGCTGCTTCGGCGAGACGTCGATGAAGTTGATCTCGGCCGAGGGCACCAGCACGAAATCGCTGCTGCGGCGGCAACTGACCAGATCCTCGATGAAACCGCCATCTTCGCTCAGCGGCGCATTGGCCTGGGCGATCGTGTAGCGCCCTTCTTCCATGGCGGAAAGATAGAGCACCTCGTCGGTCACCTTGCCGTCGACGACGCGCCGGTAGGGGCTTTCGATGAAGCCGTACTGATTGACCCGGGCGTAGGTGGCCAGGGAGTTGATCAGACCGATGTTCGGACCTTCCGGCGTCTCGATCGGGCAAATGCGGCCGTAATGGGTCGGATGGACGTCGCGCACCTCGAAACCGGCCCGCTCGCGGGTCAAACCGCCCGGCCCGAGGGCCGACAGGCGCCGTTTGTGGGTGATTTCCGACAGCGGATTGGTCTGATCCATGAACTGCGACAGCTGCGAGGAGCCGAAGAATTCACGGACCGCCGCCGCCGCCGGCTTGGCGTTGATCAGGTCGTGCGGCATCACCGTGTCGATGTCCACCGAGGACATGCGCTCGCGGATGGCCCGCTCCATGCGGAGCAGCCCCAGCCGATACTGGTTTTCCATCAGTTCGCCGACCGAACGGACGCGGCGATTGCCCAAATGGTCGATGTCGTCGATCTCGCCGCGGCCGTCCTTCAAGTCGGTCAGCACCTTGATGACGCCCAGGACATCGTCCTTCCTGAGCGTGCGGATGGTGTCCGGCACATAGGTGAAGGCCAGGCGCGAGTTCATCTTGACGCGGCCGACGGCCGACAGGTCGTAGCGCTCGCTGTCGAAGAACAACCCCTTGAACAGCGCCTCGGCGGTTTCCAGGGTCGGCGGCTCGCCGGGACGCATGACGCGATAGATATCGATCAGCGCCTCTTCCCGGCAGGTGTTCTTGTCGACCGCCAGGGTGTTGCGGATATAGGGACCGACGTTGATATGATCGATCGCCAGCGTCGGCAGCTCGATCACGCCGGCCTTCTCCAGATCGGTCAGCAAGGCCAGCGTCAATTCGTCGCCGGCCTCGCAGAAGATTTCGCCGGTCTGCTCGTTGACCAGGTCCTGGGCCAGATAGGAGCCGACCAGATCCTCGTGGGCCACGACGATTTCGGTCAGTCCGGCTTCCCTCAGCTTCTTGGCCGTCCGCGGCGTCATCTTGGTGCCGACCTCGGCCACCACCTTGCCGGTCTTGGCGTCGATGAGGTCGCTGGTCAGCTTGGCGCCCTTCATGCGCTCGCCGTCGAACACCGTCTTCCAGCCCTGGGGACCGACGGTATAGGTCGTGGTGTCGTAGAAATAGTTGAGGATTTCCTCGGACGACATGCCGCGCACTAGGCTATGGTCGAGCGGCTTGTCGCCGGCCTCCTCGCGAAGCTTGACGGTCTGGGCCCCATCCAGCGCATAGAGCAGCGTGGTGACCGGCAGCTTGCGGCGGCGGTCGATGCGGACATAGACCATGTCCTTGGCGTCGAATTCGAAATCCAGCCAGGAGCCGCGATAGGGGATGACCCGGGCGGCGAACAGATATTTGCCCGAAGAATGGGTCTTGCCCTTGTCATGGTCGAAGAAGACGCCGGGGCTTCTGTGCATCTGCGAGACGATGACGCGTTCGGTGCCGTTGATCACGAAGGTGCCGTTGGCCGTCATCAGGGGCATGTCGCCCATATAGACGTCCTGCTCCTTGATATCGCGGATGGACCGGGCCCCGGTCTCCTCGTCGATGTCCCAGACCACCAGGCGCAGCGTCACCTTCAAGGGCGCCGCGAAGGTCATGCCGCGCTGCTGGCATTCCTCGACGTCGTACTTCGGCTGCTCGAGTTCGTACTTGACGAATTCCAGGGTCCCGCGCTCGGAGAAGTCCTTGATCGGAAAGACCGATTTGAAAACTTCCTGCAGGCCGACATTGGCGCGCACCTCAGGGGCCGTATCCATCTGCAGGAAATGGTCGTAGGAGCTTTTCTGCACCTCGATCAGGTTGGGCATCGGTGCGACTGAAGGAATACGCCCGAAGTTCTTACGGACACGCTTCCGTCCCGTATAGGATTTAGCCATTGCCGCTCCTCGTAAACTCGTCGGTTGGAGTTCCGTGATATCCTGCCCTGTCTTCCGGTGAGAACATTCCAGGGCCGCCGAAAGCGGTGGAGATGCCAGCCGGAAGATGAGCTCCGCCCACCCGGAAATGGATGGGACGGACATAAATTTCAAAACCAATCAATCGGGCCGAAGCCGGCCCCGCCGCCTGAAAAAAAGGAGGCAAACGTAGCGATGAATAAGCGGCATAAGGCCGGGTTGCGGCGGCGCATATGCGTCCGTCGCCTCCCGACCCCAGCCGAAGACGCTTTGAAGCGATCTTACTTTACCTCGACCTTTGCGCCAGCCTCTTCAAGAATTTTCTTGATTTTCTCGGCTTCGTCCTTGTTCACGCCTTCCTTGACGGCCTTCGGAGCGGCCTCGACCAGATCCTTGGCCTCCTTCAGGCCCAGGCCGGTGATGGCGCGCACTTCCTTAATGACGTTGATCTTCTTCTCGCCGGCTTCGGCGAGAATCACGTTGAACTCGGTCTGCTCTTCGACGGGAGCGGCGGCGGCGGCGGCAACGGCGGCAACGGCGACCGGAGCGGCGGCGGAGACGCCCCACTTCTCTTCAAGCAGCTTCGAAAGCTCGGCCGCCTCGAGGACGGTCAGAGCGGAAAGGTCATCAACCAATTTGGCGAGATTAGCCATAGTAACTTACTCCAGATAGGGCTTGTTTCCGGGATTGTGTAGGGGGCTTCAAGCAGCCTCGTCCTTTTTTGCCTTGGCGGCGAGGACACGGGCGATTTGTCCGCCCGGGGCCTGCAGCACTCCGGCAATACGCGTAGCGGGGGTTTGGATCATGCTCAGCAGCTTGGCGCGCAGCTCATCCAGCGACGGCAATGTGGCCAGCGCTTGCACGCCTTCCACATTGAGCACATCGCTTCCGAGAGCTCCGCCCAAGATGACGAGCTTGTCGTTACCCTTGGCGAAGGTCGCAACGACCTTGGCGGCTGCCACCGGGTCGGCCGAATAGGCGATTGCCGTCGGACCGGTGAACAGATTGCCAATGCCTTCGAACTTCGTGCCCGCCAGGGCGAGACGCGTGAGCCGGTTCTTCGTCACCTTGAAGCTGGCACCAGCGCCACGAACCTTTCGACGCAGGTCGGTGATCTCGGCAACCGTCAACCCCTTGTTGTGGGTGACGACGACCACACCGGCCTCGACGAACTTTTCGTGCAACGCCGCGACCAGCTCAGATTTTTCTTTGCGGTCCACGTTGGTCTCCGTAAAAGTGCCGACGGGCATCGAGCCCCCCGACAACTTTGCCTTGGTCCCACTTCGCCGAACGAGGCGCACCTCGTCCGCCGAAGCGGCACCGGTTGGCCTGTCCCAGAATTCAAGCCGCAGCCGATCTCCCAATGAAGGCGATGCGGAAACGGTTCGACTCTGTCTATGCGGGCGGTTTCCCTTCAAGCCCCCGGAAAACCGGGGGCACCAGCAGTCTCGGACAGGATGTTGACCTTCGGGCCCAAGGCCCGTCGGCCACCCGACCGCCGCTTGCGCGGCGATCGGGAATTTCAAGACAAGGCGTTAGGCCAGGGTTCCGAGATCGAGCTTGACGCCCGGGCCCATGGTCGAACTGACCGACACCTTCTGCAGATAGGTTCCCTTGGCGCCGGCCGGCCGAGCCTTGTTGATGGCATCGACGAAAGCCTTGATATTGGCCACCAGGGCCTCTTCGCTGAAACTCGCCTTGCCGACGCCGGCATGGACGATTCCGGCCTTTTCGGCGCGGAACTGAACCTGCCCGCCCTTGGCGGCCCTGACGGCCTCCCCGACGTTCTGCGTCACGGTGCCGAGCTTCGGGTTCGGCATCAGGCCGCGCGGGCCCAGCACCTTGCCCAGGCGACCGACCAGGCCCATCATGTCCGGCGTGGCGATGCAGCGGTCGAAATCCATCTTGCCGCCCTGCACTTCCTCGGCCAATTCCTCGGCGCCGACCACGTCGGCTCCGGCGGCCTTGGCCTCGTCGGCCTTGGCGCCCTTGGCGAAAACGGCGACGCGCAGGGTCTTGCCGGTCCCATTCGGCAGATCGACCACGCCGCGCACCATCTGGTCGGCATGACGCGGATCGATGCCCAGGTTGAGGGCGATCTCGATGGTCTCGTCGAACTTGGTGACGGCGCTGGTCTTGATGATCTTCACGGCGTCGGCGAGAGGATAGAACTTCTCGCGGTCGATATCCGCATAGGCGGACTTGAGGCGCTTACCTAGTGACATCGTCT
>JAATGN010000310.1 GCA_015654615.1 Rhodospirillales bacterium | reverse complement strand
GGGCCGTCTGCTGCGCCGCCGGCCATTTCGCGAGCCGCATCATTCGGCTTCGGTGGCGGCGCTGGTCGGCGGCGGCCAGCGGGCCCGGCCGGGAGAAATCTCGCTGGCCCATCTGGGCGTGCTGTTTCTCGACGAATTGCCGGAATTCCAGCGCGGCGCGCTGGAGGCCCTGCGCCAGCCGCTGGAAAGCGGCCGCGTCACGGTGGCCCGCGCCAATGCCCATGTCTCCTATCCGGCCCGCGTGCAGCTGGTGGCGGCGATGAATCCCTGCAAATGCGGCTATCTGGGCGATGCGCGGATGGGATGCGGGCGGGCGCCCAAATGCGGAGCGGACTATCAGGCCCGCATTTCCGGTCCGCTGTTCGACCGGATCGATCTGCATGTCGCCGTCCCGGCGGTCAATCCGGCCGATCTGTCGCTGCCGCCGCCCCGCGAGACCAGCGCCCAGGTGGCGGCGCGGGTGGCCGCAGCCCGCGCCCTGCAGGCGACGCGTTTCGCCGAGCTCGCCCCGGGGCGGACCATCCGCTGCAACGCCGAGGCCGACGGCGCTCTCTTGGACCAATGGCTGCCGGCCGACGGCCCGGCCCGGCGCCTGCTGGTCGAGGCGGCCGAGCGCCTGGCCCTGTCGGCCCGTGGTTATCACCGCGTGCTCAAGGTGGCCCGCACCCTGGCCGATCTGGCCGGCAGCAGCGTCATCGGCCGCATCCATGTCGCCGAGGCCCTGTCCTATCGGCGCATCGGCTTGGGGATCGATGTTGGATTGACGCAAGCGGCCGGCGTTTGACCCGGCCGCCAACTCTGCCGCCGCGGTATCGGCTGGATATCGGGGATGACGCTGGAATAGGCTGCCAAAATCGACTCCGACCCCATTTTCGAATTGCACGGTTGGTGCCGAGGCCCTGACACGCCAAGACGCGTTGATCCGACTATTCGACCCGTCGATTGTCGGGCTCCGCATCAATTACTTGTTCGTCGCGATCCTCGGCGCTCGAGGCATGGAACTCCAAAAGGTCCACGAGATCCGACGAGACTGGGATGACTTGGCCGATCAAATTCGGTACGCGCAATCCGGTCATGCTCATGACCCCCGGGCGTGCGGAATTCTCGACGGCCGGGCCCGTTATATAATCTCAAAGTTCTCGACAATCGTTGTCGGACACTGTCGGCGCTGTAGCAGCGGCCGGCCGCCGGCCAATAGCTTTTGACTGCTTGATTGCCTGCACTTGCGCCAGGTGGATTTCCCGAGCGCCATCGTCCAAACGCAGCGCAGCCTGCAGCTTTATCCAAGCCTGTTCGATTTCCGCCGGCACCGGCATGCCCTTGACCATGCGAAGGTGCCTTTTCAACTCTGATAGGCCGGAAACCCCCTCCGGCATTTCGCGAAATTTGGCGTCGCCGACAAATATCACCTGGCCGATCACCTCGACGTTCTCGCCGATGATCGCCTTGATGGCCTGAACGTGCAGATGGTTCTGCCGGAGTGGGTTCTGGAATTTGTTCCTTTGGATGCCGATCGCCTGGGTCCACATCCTCTCCTGTGCGGAACCATAGATCTTGCCGCTGAAGTTCTTGGTTTCGATGACGGCAATGCCGATCGGCAACTTGACCACGTGGTCCACCTGGGTGAGACCACCGCGCCCGTCGGGAATAATGAAATCGGTAATGCATTCTGCGCCAACAGCGATGACGGAGTTGTGAACCGCGCGTTCGCCCCGACGCCCCTTCGTGGCCTTCATCCAGGCGGCGAAAACCGATGCCGCAATCAGAAGCAGGACAGGCAGAATCAATGGCTTAAGGAGAGTTACAATCATTGCGCGATTTCACCACAGTTTGGCCGCTGGACCATAACTGTTTTTTCGATAAATGCTTCTCATCGGTTGTGCAATAAGCGGGATTCCGACAAGCTCTACTAGAGCGGTTTGCGACCAAACGGGATCAATCCCTGTACCATCGTCCCGGCGAAAAAGCTTGTGAAGCAAGGGAAAGTGGCACCGGCGTCCCTGCCGGTGTCCGCCGCCCTGCGGCGGAAACGTTCCCGTCAAGATCGATCC
>JAATGN010000058.1 GCA_015654615.1 Rhodospirillales bacterium | reverse complement strand
AGCTAGAGCGCTTTGCGATCAAACGGGATCGATCCCTGTACCATCGTCCCGGCGAAAAAGCTTGTGAAGCAAGGGAAAGTGGCACCGGCGTCCCTGCCGGTGTCCGCCGCCCCGCGGCGGAAACGTTCCCGTCAAGATCGCTCCCTCGGCCGCTCTTGCGCTGCCGGCTTCGCCGGCACACCGGCGGGGACGCCGGTGCCACTGGGATTATTTCACAAGCTCGAAAGCGGGGATCCGGGAGTCTCGGAAACGCTCGTGGTGCGCCCTCTGGATTCCGGCTGATCAAAGGGAATGACGAGATAAGGTGAGCGATCCAATATGAACGCAAACCGCTCTAATGGTGTTCCGGCGCGGGATGGGCGGCCGCGCCGGGCGTCGCCGGACCGGCCTCCGTCCCCGGGGCTTCCTTTTTGCCGCCGAACTTGGCCTCCGCGCCGGCGCCGTCGGCATTGATGCGGTCGAACTGGGCCTTGATCCGGCCCTGGGCCTCGTTCACCGCCTTGACGATGGCGGTGTTGTCGGCATTGGCCTCGCGGATCAGGCAGGCGACATAGGCGTTGGCCTGCTGCTGCCAGGTCTTGGCCGCCGGAATGCTGCGGTTGTAGGCCTCGACCGAGGCGAGGTCGAGGCCCACCGGCTGCGGTTCGCTACCGCAGTCGGCGGGCGCCCAGCGTCCGTCGGCCAGGGTCCCGGCTTGGGCGGCGGCCGTGGTCAGGGCCAGGAAAGCGGTGGCAAGAAGCATCTGTCGAGTCATAATCCCCCGAGTCCTCGAACGCGTGAATATGGACCTTCCGGGGACCGCGGTGCCGACAGAGGAGCCCAACAGCCAATGGCATGGCGGGCAAGACGTTATCGCCCGCCAGGAATTCGGTCAATCCGGCCAATACCGGGAAAGCGTGATTTGCCGACCGGCTATTTCACCTCGATATGAACGACGTCGCGCACCGCCCGGCCGCTATGCCTGTCGCCGGGAACGATCAGGCGAAGGCCGTCGCCACCCTCCGGTTTGCCGTCGCGGTCATAAGCCAGGATGACCGCCTTGCCTTCGAAATCCGGATCGATTTCGCCGATCGACAGGACAACCGCGTAACCGTCCCGGCCGGTGACGAGCAGATAATGGCGCAAGCTGTTGCGCCGGTTGCCCGGCTCGACGGCCAGGCCGGCGCGCTCGACCAGCGACCACAGCGAAACGCCCTTGAAATGCCCGGTCTGCTGTCCGTGTCCGGTCTGGAAGGACGAATCGACTTCGGTCGCCGGCAGCGCGGCCAGATCGGCGGCCGACAGGGTGAGCGGATGGTCCACCAGCCCGTCGAGCGTCGCCGCCGGCGTGTCGGCCCAGGCGGCCCGGCCGAACAGGACGAACAGGACGAGCAGGAGGCGCGCCAGCGGAAAACCGCCGGCCGGCCCGTTCGATGGGACATTCGCTGGCATCATCGTCGCCTCCGTTTCGAAAGGGCCGTATCCGGTCGAATATAGCGAGGCCGACCGGATTTGTCCCGGCGTGTCGAGCGTCGGGAACCGCCGCTCAGGCGCCGCCGAGAAATCTGCGGCGCACCTCGCCGCCGGCGGCGTTGATCGCGGTGACCAGGCCCAGCATCACGATGATCAGGGCCAGGGCTTCGCGATATTCGAACAGATGAAAGGCGGTGACCAGTTCGAGGCCGAGGCCGCCGGCGCCGATCACCCCGAGGACGGTGGCGGCGCGCAGATTGTGCTCCCAGCGATACAGCGTGACGTCGACCAGCCGCGGAAGGATTTGCGGCCAGACGGCGAAACGCAGAACGCCCAGGGGCGCGACGCCCTGGCTGCGCAGGGCGTCGCCGGGAGCGGGGTCGATATGTTCGAGGATTTCGGCGAAAAATTTTCCCAGCATGCCGGTGGAATGGCAGGCCAGGGCCAGGATGCCGGGCAACGGACCGAAACCGACGGCGGCGACGAAAAGGACGCCCCAGATCAGATCGGGGATGGCCCGGATGACGGCGAGGAGGAATTGCCCCGCCATGCTCACCGTGGGCGGCGTGACATTGCGCGCCGCCAGGGTGCCCAGCACCAGGGCGGCCAGAGCGGCCAGCACCGTTCCGGCGATGCTCATGGCCAGCGTTTCCAGCAGCGGCCGGCCCCAGTTCGGCCAGCGGCTGAAGTCGGGCGGATAGGCGTCGCCGGCCAGGACGACGATCGTCCGCAGCGCATCGCGATAACGGACGGCATCGAAAGCGCCGGCATAAGCGAAGGCCCAGGCGATCGCCGCCAGGCAGGCGAAAAGAGCGAAGCGGCGACGCAAGACCTGGTGGCGGCCGTCGCTGAGGACGGCCGTCACCTCGGACGAGGCCGAGGGGACGCCGCGGACGGTCACGGCGCCGGCACCGCGTCCGGGGTTTCCCTGCGGATCGCCTCGATCCAGGTGCGGACGCGATCGACATCGGCGTCGACACAGGGAATGAAGGCTTCGGCGCGGAACACCTTCAAGGCCTCGGGGTCGGAAACGCTGATGAAGGCCTGGCGGATCTCTTCCTTGAAGGCCGGATCGAGACCTTCGCGGAAGGTCCACATATATTCGGGAATGGCCGGCGAGGGGGCCAGCACCCGGACGGCGTCGCCGTCGATCTTGCCCTCCTTGATCAGGCGTTCGTAGACCGGCATGGACAGGCCGCCGGCCGCCACCTTGCGGTTGGCCACGGCCAGGGCCACGGCGTCGTGGGCCCCCAGCACCCGCAGCGTATAGTCGCGTCCGGAGACCAGTCCGGCCTCGAGCAGCTGATAGCGCGGCACCCAGGTTCCCGAGGTGGAGGCCGGATCGCCGAAAGCCACCTCTTGCCCCTTGAGGTCGGCCAGCGTCTTGGCCGGGCTGTCTTTCGGCACGATCACCACCGCCTGGAAGGTCGGGCCGACCGCGGCATGGGTCGGCCGGGCGAAGGGTTCCAGCTTGGTGCGGCGGCTTTGCAGGATGTAGGTGACCGGTCCCAGAAAGGCCACGTCCAGGCGCCCGAAGCGCAGCGCTTCGCCGGTCGCCGCGTAATTGGCGCCGACCACCAGCTCGACCGGCAGCCCCAGGCGTTTCTCCAGATAGGCCCGCATGGGCTCGTTCAGCCGCATGACGGTGGGGGCCGATTCGCCGGGCAGCAGACCGACGATCAGCTTGTCCGGACGGGTCTGCGCCCGGGCGGGCGAGGCGGCGCAAAGCAGGCCGGCGGCCAGCAGGCACAAGGCCGGCAGGCATGAGGCCAGCAGGTACGAGGAACGCACGAAACGGCTATGCATGATGGGATCCCCCTTTGGTCGGAACGGAACGAAGGCTGTTGAAGACACGGGCTTGGGCGAGGGCGCCGAACTCATCGGCCGGGCCGTCGAAGGCCACCGTTCCGTCGGCAAGTCCGACGATATGATCGGCGATGGCGCGGGCGGTTTCGATCTGGTGCAGGACCAGGACCACGGTGACGCCGGAACGGACGGCCAAATCGCGGAATTCGTCGCCGAGGCGGCGGACCAGGGTCGGATCGACCGAGGCGAAGGGCTCATCGCCCAGCAGCAGGCGGGGACGCCGCACCAGGGCGCGGGCGACGCCGACGCGCTGGCGCTCGCCGCCGCTGAGATGGAGGGTGCGGGTGGCCGCCCGATGCAGCAACCCCACGCCGTCGAGCGCTTCGGCGGCGCGGCGGCGGAAGGCGGACGACCAGGGCAAGGGCGACAGGGGATGGCGAAAGTCGGCCAGGCCCAGCAGAACATTGTCGAAGGCCGACAGGCGGTCGATCAGGGCATGGTCCTGGAACACGGTGGCGGTCCGGCGCCGATGCGTCCGCAGGGCTCGCCGGCCGTCGAAAATATCGACGCCGGAGACCCGGACGGCGCCGGCCGACGGGGCGATCAATCCGGTCAGGCTGCGGATCAGGGTGGTCTTGCCGACCCCGGAACGTCCGACGACGACGGTGACCGATCCGGCCGGAATCGCCAGGCTGATGTCCTGCAGGACCACCACCCCGCCGCGCCGGACGGTGAGATGGTCGAGCCGGACGTCGGCGCCTGTCCCGGGCTCGCCGCCTGCTTCGTTCCATCCCCATGTCTGGGTAAGATCGGGTGGTCCGGTCATCGCCGCCTCCGTCGACCGCTTCGGCGGATCATCCCTCCTGGTCGGCGAACAGCCGGCGTTCCTGTCCGGTGTTCTTCAGGGCGCGGACCATCCACAGCGGCGGATTGTCGTTCAGCATCGCTTGCAGGCGGTCGATGACCTCGGCGATGTCGCGGGACCGTTCCATCTTCACCGGAAAGACGCCGACATCTTTCACCTTGACCGCCTGAATATCGCTGAGGCCCAGGGTGAACAGGACGGAGCAGCCGGCGACGGCTTCGACCATGGCGGTGACCCGGTCGGTGGATTTGCCGTCGTCCAGATTGCCGCCGCAGCAGGCCCCGCCGTTCTTGCCGAATCCGGCGGCGCCGCCGGCGATGTTGGCGGCGGCATTGGCAGCCCCGCCGCCGAACTGCACCACGTCGGTGAATTCGGAGGTCTGGCGGCTCACGTCGTAGAACACCACCTGTTTGGCGCTGATGAAGTCGGCATCCACCTGGAACAGATTGTCGGTGGTGATGGCGACCTTGAGATGTCCGCTTTCGTGCATGTCGGTGTCTCCTGTTGAAGAATTAGGTCATGGGTTGTCCGACCACCTGAATCGTCCGCCCGAAGCGGGCCCGGAAGCGGGACGGCAGGGCCGCGCCGCCGTCGCGGGCTTGCCATTTCGGCAGTTCGCTTTCGGGCAGGCCGAAGTCGGCGAGCGCTTCGACGGGGATGATGTGGAGGGCTTCGCCGATGACGACGAAGATGTCGATCGGATAGCGGGCGCCGTTGCCGAAATTTTCCCCGATGTCGAAGCGGATGCGTCCATTTTCCGAACGGAAGCGCGGACTGTCGCAATCGAGGCGCAAGGCGCGGCTGAAATGGTATTTGCGGCGGAACTGGAAAAGCACGCGGTCCTCGTCGGCGAAGCTTTTGATCTCGCCCACGATGTCCGAAAAATATTCCATCAGCATGGCCTCGACATAGGCCTCGCCGTAAGGCTGGTGGAAGGACTCCAGATAATAGACGACGAAGGAGCGCAGCAGGTCCAGGCCGAGCGGCGTGATGGTCAGCCTGAGGGCATCCCGGTCGTAGGTGCAGAACAGGGTGACCAGCCCGTCGTCGAGGCCGATCTGGTCGGCCGCATGCAGGCAGCTCAGGCGAACGATGCGGAGGATGCGGTAGACCTCGGCCACCAGCTTGTCGGTGGTGCTGCGCCGGGGCAGGGCGAGATAGCGCGCCCACAGGGTCTTTTCCTCGAGGGTGGTGTCCCGCGACTGGCAAAAGCCGTCGAGCAGCAGAAAGGCCGCATTGAGCCCCAGCGCGCCCGCCATGGCCGGCGGCGCCGCGGCCTCGTCCTCAGCGAAGGGCACGCGCCGCTTCCGGGCATAGATCTCGATCTGCCGGTATTCGGGAAGCGAAAGGCGCTTGCCGAACCGCTCGGAATAATCGGCGAGCATATGCTCCAACAAGGGCATCGGGAAACTCCTGGTCTATGTCTTGATCGTCATTGCGAGCCCTCGGCGAAGCAATCCAGAGGGATGGCCGTTTCTGGATTGCTTCGCTTCGCTCGCAATGACGCCCGGAAAGTCGAGCGAGAGCTTCGGGGCCTTACCAGGTGTTGAGCAACCACTCCTTGTTCTTGGTGTATTCCATATGGACGAACATCGCGTTGGCGATGGCTTCGCCCAGCAGCATGGCGCCCCGGTAGCCGATGGTCGGATGACGATAGAGGCCGGCCCGGTCGAAGGTCGGGAAGCCGACGCGGACCATCGGGATGTTGGCGTCCATGGCGACATAGCGGCCCTTGGAATGCCCCATGATGAGGTCCGGCTTGACCTTGCCGTCGCGAATGCGGCTTTCCAGGTCCCACAGGTCGGAATTGCAGACCACCTCCATGTCCCAGTCGACGCGCTCCTTGAGGGCCAGCAGGCGCGGGTCCTTCTTGTATTTGCTGCTGTCGTCGCCGATCAGCAGCAGGACCGGCTTCAGTTCCACTTCCAGGCAGAATTCGGCCAGGCCGATGACCAGATCGGGATGGCCGTAGATCGCCACCTTCTTGTCGGCGAAGAACATATGAGCCAGATCCTGCAAGGCATCGAGGGCGATGCCGCGCTCCTTGACCAGGGATTCCGGAATCTCTTTGCCGGTCAGCGCCGCGATGTTCTGCAGCAGTTTGTCGGTGTTGCCGATGCCGTAGGGGGTCGGGCCGACGATCGCCGGGACCTCGAACTCGGTCTTCAGATATTCGGCGGCGCGGCCGCCCTCGTAACGGGCCAGGGCGATGGAACCCAGGGCGTTGGGGGCATGGGCCAGATCCTCGACCGTGGTGCGGCCGTGGGTATGGATCGTCTTGTCGGGCAGCATGGGCGAGTCGAAGTCCTCGGTGTCCATGAAATAGGTCGCCTCGACGCCCATCTCGCTCAGGTAATGCTTGAGCAGGCCCAGATCGCCCGGATTGACCCAGCCCGGGAAGACGTTGAGCTTGCCGGACGGCTTGCCCTTGTGGGTGGCCAGGGTCTTGATGCAGGACAGCACGCATTCGTCGTAGCCGCTGACCTGGCTGCCCTTGAAGCTCGGCGTATGGACCGGGACCAGATGGATCTTGCGGTCGGGAAGCTCTTCCTTCAGCGCCTTGTAGCAGGCATTGATGGTGCCTTCGATGTCGTCGCCGATGACTTCGGTCGAGCAGGTGGTAATGATCGGAATGATCTTCAGGTCGGGATAGCGCTTGGCCAGCACCATGACGCCTTCCTGGACGCGCTTGGTGCCGCCGAACACCGCCGAATCCTCATGCAGCGAGGTCGAGGCGATGTCGAAGTTTTCCTTGAAATGCTGGGCGAACAGCAGGCGGACGAACATCGTGCAGCCTTGCCCGCCGTGGACGAGGGGGAT
Organism: Rhodospirillales bacterium; assembly: GCA_015654615.1. GTDB lineage: Bacteria > Pseudomonadota > Alphaproteobacteria > Rhodospirillales > Magnetospirillaceae > Telmatospirillum. Next base: position 2,108 of record JAATGN010000058.1, on the reverse strand, counting down.
GCAGTCCTTGATGCCGATGCCGGCGTATTGGGCGCCCGCGGGCTGGCAGTCGTACATCGGGTTGATGACGCCGGCCCGGTCCTTGGATGTGATTTCGCAACCCATGATGATCCTCTCGAAATGTCTGGAACGCTCGCGTCTCTAATAGAGCGAGTGGTTCAGTTCATCGTTCTTGGAGCTGGTGATGGCGATGTCGACCAGACGATCCTTCAACTGGTGCATCAATTCGCGCATCTGCGCCGGACCGGTGTTTTCGACCCAGGGAAAACGCTGCTTGAAGTCGGCCACCATGATCTTGGCGTCGGCGTAGAACAGCTTGTCCATCGGGGTGTCGAGGGACAGCTCCTTGCCGGTCAACAGATCGGTCGCCTTGGCGATGATGCCGTCGATGTTTTCCTGCCGGTCCTTGGAGCGCGAGAAGAACTGCCACAGGCAGCGCTCCTGCACGTAACCGAACAATTGATCGATCTTGTCGCTCATTCCGCGGCCTCCAGGATGGTGCTTGACTTGGGTCCGCGGATGTCGGTCGCGGCCAGCTTGAGAAGCGGGTTGTGCACGGCGTTGTACATGTCGCGCGCCAGATTGACGAAGCCTTCGAATCCCATGTAGGGGCCGTTGTGGTAGCCATGGCCGTTGACATAGGGGATGTGAAGTTTCTTGACGAGTTCGCCGACCCGGGGGCCGGTGAAGATGACGTCCGGCTTGACCAGCTCGATGATCTCGAAGAATTCGAGTTCGTTGCCGTCGTCGATGTAATAGGTGCCGTCCTTGCCGCGGGCGATGACCTTCTCGAAGTCTTCCTGATGGCCGAACTTCGAAGACATGGCGACCACCTGCACGCCGAGGTCGTCTTCCACCGATTTGGTCCAATGCCAAAGCCGGGGGCCGCCGGTCCAGATGGCCATCTTGGTGCCGGCCAGCCGTTCCTTGTACCAGTCGAGCTTGGGCTTCCACTTGCCGTATTCCTCGGCGATCAGCGCCTCGCCCTTTTCCTCGATGCCGAAGAAGGCGCAGATCTTGCGGATCCCTTCCGCCATATAGTTGAAGCCCCAGGAGTCGATGTCGAGGCGGGGAATGCCGTACTTCTTCTTCAGCTCATTGGCGATATAGCCGGTCGAACGGGCGCAGTTGACGACGTTCAGCTGCGCCTTGTGCATGCCGCGCAGGTCGTCGTAGGCGGCATTGCCGGTGAAGTGGGCGATCACCTGGATGCCCAGCTTGTCCCAATACTTCTGCAGCAATTGGGTGTCGCCCTGGATATTGAAGTCGCCGATGAAGTTCATGGTGTAGGGGCTGGTGATCTCCGGCTCCATGGTGCCGACTTTTTCGTTCACCCAGCCGATGTTGAGGACGTGATGTCCCTTGGACTGGGAGACGCCGGCGAAGCCGGGGCACTCGACGGTGAAGATGTCGACGTCGGGACGGGCTTCCATGACCTTCTTGGCCACCGCCTTGACGTCGTCGCCGATCAGGGCGGTCGGGCAGGTGGTGTAGACGAACATGCGCTTGATCTCGGGCATGGCGTCGAAGGCCTCGTTCATGCTCTTTTCGAGCCGCTTCTCGCCGCCGAAGACGATGTGGCTTTCCTTCATGTCGGTCGACCACACGTATTTCATGTTGAAGTGGCCGTTGTCGGTCGGATAGCGCTTGGTGTGCCAGGTGTCGTAGGCGCAGCCGATGGGGCCGTGGATCATCTGGATGGTGTCCTTCAGCACGCCGCCGATGACCAGCTTGGCGCCGCAGAAGGCGCAGCCGCGTTCGGACAGGGTGCCGGGGATGGTCGGCTCGTTCGATAGAGGAAGGAAATTACGGGTGTCTTCCCCATCCACCTTCAAATAGATATGCTTCTCGCGGTCCGGGATGTCTTTGTCACAGTCCAATAATACCATTGGCATTTCGGGTGCTCCTCGCTTGAACCGGACTATGCATCTCGGCATACCGGTCTGATTGCTTGATGCTGAGGCATTCCGCTAAACACTCAGCACGAAGCGTGCCAAACCGGTCCAGTCGTTATTTTGCCGTGGAAATGCGAGGACTGGAGGCTTCGCCCCGGGATGGGCGCAGTTGTTCCGATGGGTACGAATACTTCGAAAAGCGTTCCGCGATGT
>JAATGN010000249.1 GCA_015654615.1 Rhodospirillales bacterium | reverse complement strand
ACGCTTTCCGGGGTCAGGCCGACCCGGTATTCGTGAATCTTGTTTTCCTTCGGAACACCAATTCTCATTACGCCCCCTCCCGGGTACAAACAGCCTGCCCATAGCTTATGACCGGACAGGGGGAATTGTCCTGCGGAAACTTAATCCCGGTTCTCATGCCGCGATGATCATCGGGAGCTCCATGCAGGGGGGGGGGCCGAGGAAACCGCCGTCACCCGGGTGACGGCGGCATTGCCTTACAGGACGGACGCGGGATCGGTGAAGTCCAGGCCGAGGGCCTCGGCGACGGCCCGATAGGTCAGTTTTCCCATGTGGACATTGAGGCCGGCCAGCAGATGCGGGTCGCTGCCCAGGGCTTGCTTCCAGCCCTTGTCGGCCAGGGCCACGGCGAACGGCAGCGTCGCATTGGCCAGCGCGAAGGTCGAGGTCCGCGCCACGGCGCCCGGCATATTGGCCACGCAATAATGGACGACCCCGTCGACGACGAAGGTCGGCTCGGCATGGGTGGTGGCGTGGCTGGTCTCGAAACAGCCGCCCTGGTCGATGGCGATGTCGACCAGCACCGAGCCCGGCTGCATTTTTTTGACCATGTCGGCGGTCACCAGCTTCGGCGTCGCCGCGCCGGCGACCAGGACGGCGCCGATGACCAGATCGGCCTCGACGACCAGGCGCTCGATTTCGGCTTCGGTCGAGAACGCCGTCTGCAAGGCGGTGCCGAAGCGGTCGGTGGCGCGGCGCAGCGCCGGCAGCGAGCGATCGACGATCGTCACATTCGCGCCGGTGCCCAGGGCGATGAGGGCCGCGTTGGAACCGGCCACGCCGGCCCCCAGGATCACCACATTGCCCGGCGGCACGCCGGGCACGCCGCCCAGGAGGACGCCGCGTCCGCCACAGGCCTTTTCCAGGCTGGTGGCGCCGACCTGGATGGACATGCGTCCCGCCACTTCCGACATCGGCGTCAGCAGCGGCAGGGACCGGTCGGCGGCGGTCACGGTTTCGTAAGCGACGCAGATCGCCCCGCTTTCGAGAAGATCATGGGTCTGTTCGGGATCGGGGGCGAGATGCAGGTAGGTGAAGAGGATTTGTCCCCGCCGCAGTTTTTTGCGCTCGGCCGCCAGCGGTTCCTTCACCTTGACGATCATTTCCGAGGTGGCGAACACTTCGTCGGCGCTGTCGAGGATGACCGCCCCGGCCTTCCGGTAATCGGCATCGATGATGCCCGAGCCCAGGCCGGCGTCCTTCTCGATGGCCACTTTGTGGCCGTGGGCGACCAGTTCGCGCACGCCGGAGGGAACCAGCCCAACCCGATACTCGTGAATCTTCGTTTCTTTCGGAACACCGATCTGCATGGCATGCCCTCCTGATGGCGATGTTTGTCTTTGCTATATTATGTGGCAATCCTGCGGAATGTCCTTGTCATGTGGCGCTCATTTGGGCAGTGTTTTGATATAAAATTCGGAAAATTTTGAAATGTCTGAAATAATATTCGACGCGAGTCGATTGGACGCCAAGGACCGCCAGATTTTGCGCCTTTTGCAGGACGACGGGCGCATCAGCAACGCCGAATTGGCCGACAAGGTCTGCCTGTCGCCTTCGGCCTGTTTGCGCCGTGTCCAGCTTTTGGAACAGGCCGGCATCATCGAGCGTTACGCGGCGCTGTTGCGGCCCGCCGCCATGCGGCGCGGCCTGACCGTCTTCATCGAGGTCAGCCTGGAACGCCAGACGGACGCCGCCCTCGACGCCTTCGAGCAGGCGGTGCGGGCTTGTCCCGAGGTGATGCAATGCTCCTTGATGGCCGGCGATACCGACTATCTGCTGGAAGTGGCGGTGGCCGACAGCAACGACTACGAGCGCCTGCACCGCCAGGTCCTGGCCCGCTTGCCCGGCGCCGCCCGCATCCGCTCGCGCTTCACCATCCGCAGCGTCTGCAAAAGGACGGCCTTTCCGGTGGAATGATCCGCGGTCGAGGCCATTGCCTTGATTCCGCCGATAAAGGCACTATCGCCGCGGTTCGATGTTCTTTCAGCGAATTCGCCAGATCAAAAAGAGGGGAGTCAATCGCGTGAGACGGAAAGATTTGGTCGTCGTCGGCGTCGCACTTGCCGCGGCCATCGGTGCGGGCATCTTCTACGGCCCGGACCTCATGGAAAGATATGGCCCCCACAATGACGCGGTGGTGACGGAACATCGGACGGCCAGTGAGATCACCAACAATGTGACCTATCACCTGACGCGGAAGGCTTGCCAGCGTCTGACGGCCGAAACGCGGCGAGATGGAACCTTCAAGTCTTCGACCTGCCAATAAGGGCCCGTCCGGAAATAACGGCTTCGCTTTCTTCCTCGTCATGGCGCGTTCCGCGCCGCCCGGCCGCCGCCCCGCTGGAAGAATGGAATTAAGGAAAAGTGGCACCGGCGTCCCTGCCGGTGTCCGCCGGCACTTAAGGCATAAATACACTGTCACCGTAATTGCAGAAACAGAGGGCCATGTACAAAATCCGCCCCATGACGGCCGACGATTACCAAGCGGTCGTCGCGCTCATGAAGCAGACGCCCGGCGTTTCGCTCCGGGAGGCCGACTCGCGCGAATCGACGTCGCGTTACCTCGAGCGCAATCCGGGGTTGAGCTTCGTTGCCGAGATCGGCGACCGACTTGGCGCATGCGTCATGTCCGGGCACGATGGTCGCCGTGGCTATCTGCAGCATCTGGTCGTGCTTCCCGAATACAGACGGCGGGGCATCGCCACCGCTCTTGTCGAACGGTGCCTGGCCGAACTCGAGAGCCTCGGTATCCTCAAATGCCACATCGACGTCTTCAAGACGAACGCACAGGCGTCCGCTTACTGGGAAAGCCGAGGCTGGAGGCTGAGGACGGATATAAACCGCTATTCTTTTGTCCGAACGGGCGCCGAGAACGCCTGATCCGCCGGCCGCGTTTCCTTGATCGTCGGCGACAGCGCCCATCGATGGCATTCGTCGCGCCATGCCGATAAACTCCCGCCGCCGCAGGCTGATCATGGAAGGATCTTCTAATGTCCCGTGTCGTTCGCTTTCACCGCATCGGCGGTCCCGAAGTCCTTCAATTCGACGACTTGGACCTGGGGGAGCCCGGTCGGGGTGACGTCCGCATTCGGGTCCGTGCCCTTGGCATCAACCGGGCGGAATCCATGTTCCGCCGCGGCGTCTATCCCGAAGTGCCGGTCTTGCCCGCGAAACTGGGCTATGAAGCGGCCGGCGAGGTGGAGGCGATCGGCGAGGGCGTGAGCGGCCTGGTCCCCGGCGACGTCGTCAGCACGATTCCGGCCTTCTCCATGAACCGGTACGGCGTCTACGCAGAGGTCGCCATCGTGCCGGTCCATGCGGTCGTCAAGCACCCGGCCGGCCTTTCCCTGCCGGAGGCGGCGTCCATCTGGATGCAATATTTGACGGCCTATGGGGCCCTGGTCGATTACGGACGGCTTTCCGCCGGCGACACCGTCATCGTCACGGCCGCCTCCAGCAGCGTCGGGCTGGCGGCCATCCAGATCGCCAGGAGCCTGGGGGCGATACCGATCGCCGCGACGCGCACGGCCGCGAAGCGGGACGCCTTGCTGACGGCGGGGGCGGCCCATGTCATCGTGACCGACGAGCAGGATCTGGCGGCCGAGACGATGCGCCTGACCGGCGGCGACGGTGCGCGGTTCGCCTTCGACCCCATCGGCGGTCCCGGCGTCGAAGCCTTGGCCGCCGCGTTGGGGAATTTCGGAATTCTCATCCCCTACGGCGTCATGACCACCGAACCCACGCCTTATCCGCTGCTGACCGCACTGGCCAAGAACCTGACGGTTCGGGCTTTTACGCTGCCTTTCTTTACCGACGACCCGCAGAAACTGGAGCGCGGCAAGCAGTTCGTCGTCAAAGGCATCGAGGCCGGGCACTTCCGGCCTGTCATCGCCCGGACCTTTCCGTTCGCCGATATTGCGCAAGCGCACCGATATATGGAATCGAACCAACAGATCGGAAAGATCGTCGTCACCGTCTGAGTCGGGTCATCGATGGTGATCTCCCATCGCGATCGTCCGCCGATTGTGGTGTCATTGCCCTGTTCCTAATTCTTCAAATCCAAGGGGGATCCGACCATGAACAGGGCAGTGGTTTTCGGCGCCGTCGCCGGCATCTTCGCTTTTGCCACCGTCGCCCAGGCGGAGCAGCTTTTCACCAAGGACACCCTCAAGACCTGGGACCGTGACAAGGTCGCGGGCGGCGAGGGCACGCTTTACGGAAAATTCTCGTTTACCAGAAATGACGCCAAGAAGGACGAGGCCATCAAGGAGATCGGCTGGATGACGCTTCAGCCCGGCGCCTCCATCGGTCCGCATAAGCACGAGGTCAACGAGGACGCCTATATCATCGTCTCCGGCGAGGGCACCTTCACCGACAGCGCCGGCCAGGAAAGCGTGGTCAGGGGCGGCGACATCACCATCGCCCGCAAGGGCGAATCGCATGCGCTGAAGAACACCGGCAACGAGCCGCTGGTTTTTCTCGACGTGGTCGGGCAGCAATAGACGACAGGTTCGGAACTATGGGCGGCCGGTCCCGCCGGACCGGCCGTTTTCGTCCTACGCGCATGGCAAAGGGGGCGGATTCGACCAAACACACCCCCTAGGCTACATGCGATGCCTTCGCTTTCGGCTTCGGCAGGCTCAAGCGCCGCTTAAGTGGTCCCTTTCATTTGAGATGAAACGGACCATCAGCTTTTGATATCGGTCGCCATCGTGAGATCGCGCCACTTTTCGGCTGCCGACTGCAAGGCTGCCGCCTTGTCGATCATGGCGTCGAAGCTGTCGGAGCCGACCGCGAAATGGACCGGCGGATGGGCGGCGTTCGCCATCGCGATCATCACCCTGCCGAAGATTGCCGGATCGCCCATCTGCCGATGATTGGCGGTATCGCGGCCCTGTCTCGCGGCGGTCGCCGCCTCGGTATAGTCCTTTATCGAAAGGTCCGCATGGACCGCCGAGCTGCCGTCGAGGAAATCCGTTCGAAACATGCCGGGATAGACAACCGTCGCATGGATGCCGAACCGGGCAAGCTCGAGACTGAGCGATTCCGACCATCCGGCGAGCGCGAATTTTGTCGAACAGTAGATCGAAACCATATCGAGACCGACGAGGCCGCAGAGCGATGCAATGGATATGACGTGTCCCGCTCGCTGCGCGCGCATGACCGGGAGCACGGCGCGGGTGACGGCGAAGGCGCCGAAGACGTTCGTCGCGAACTCCTTTTCGATGGAACTGGCCGAAAGCTCCTCGAAAGCGCCGAGCAGCCCGTAACCTGCGTTGTTGACCAGAACGTCGATACGCTTGAAACGATCGACCGCGGCGCCGACGGCACGCTCGATCGACTTGGGATCGGTGACGTCCAGCATGGCCGCGAGGACATGGCCATCGTCCCCGAGGACCCGGGTGATCTTATGCGGATCGCGGCCTGTCGCCACGACTTGGTCACCCAGTGCGAGTGCCGCGCGCGCCGTCGCCAGGCCCAGCCCGCGGGATGCTCCGGTGATGAACCATGTTTTCATATCCAAGCTCCTGTCATTCGAATTCCGATTGGCAGGAATCTAGGAAGGGATGGTCCGTCCATCTCTCGGCCGCTTGCTCATGCTGTCGCGATCTTGCTCAAATCCGCGCCGAAACGGATAAACGTGTCAGCTTCGGCGATAGCCGCTCGGCGGCATACCGGTTTCACGTTGGAAGACCTGCGCGAAATGACTCGGGCTGCCGTAGCCCACGGCGATGGCGATCCGGATAATGCTGATGTCGGTCTCCCGCAGGAGTTGCTTCGCCTTGGCGATCCGCAGGCGGATGAAATAGCGGGACGGCGCGAACCCCGTGGCGCTCTTGAACAATCGGCTGAAGTGGAACGGACTCAATCCGGCGGCCTGCGCGACGCGGCTCAAGTCGAACGGCTCGTGGATATGGTTCTCCATGAAGGCGACGGCGCGCCTCAGCTTGGAGCCCGGCAATATGTTGCGAGGACGGGCCCGGCCTCTCTCGACGGCGTAATGGCGCACGAGATGGATGGCCAGGCTTTGGGCCAGGCCTTCGACATAGGCAATGGTGCCTCGGCCGGACGCGACCAGTTCGCCCTGAATCAGGCTCAGCATCTGCGAGAGGGCGACATCGCGGCCGCCCGACACTTCCGTCAGCGCGATCCCGCCTGGGGCATCATCGCCCACGGCCGCCGCCGCCCGTTTGAGGAGCGGAATGGACAGATAGAGATGCATGACCTGGAATGGCTGGTCCCCGTCGGCCTGCCATCGCATTTCGTACGGCGTGGTCGAGCATGTGAGGAAGAATTCTCCGACGCGGACGCGATTGGCAATCCATTCGCCGCCCGTATCCCGTTCCTCGACGACCGCACTTCCGGAAACGACCCAGACGAGAAGGGGCTCCGCGACGGCCGGAACGAGGAACGGCGGCTGGATAGGATTGTGCGTGAAGATGCGGACGAAAATGTCGTTCCAGGCCAGCCCTTCCGAAGCGACGAGGGTCGTGCCTTCCAGATATCTCGCCGCTTCGGCCGGAGACGTGCGGCACGGAGGCGCGAGGATTTCGTCATCGATCCGGGTCGTCATGCAAGAGATATACGGACTGGCCGCCCCGCCGGATAGGGATATCGGCAGTTCGATAATTTATCGACGGGCGGTTACCCGGTCACCTCCAGCACCATGGAGCCGACCGCCGTCCGGCCGTATTCGTCCGTGGCGCGGACCTTGACCTGATGCGTGCCGACGGCGATGTCGCGGGGCAGCGTCAATTCCCAAAGGTGCGAGGAATTGTTCGGCTTGACCCACGGTTTCTTCGCCCTTTCATTGCGGGCGTAAAGCTCGACGACGAAGGGATCCTTCTTTTCCGCTCTCGTCATCGCGGTGAAGGCGCCCTTGCCGACCGCCAGTTCGACCACGCTCTTCGGACCACCGTCGAAGAAATTGACCACCACCCTGGTCGACCCCGCCATCGAGCGCGCGATCGGCCCATGCAGGAGCGCGCCGGCCGGAAATTCATTCATCACTTCCGGCGCGTCCCGATGAAGCTGGCCGTCGAGCAGGACGCGCATATGGCCGCCTTCGCGCTCATGCGCCGGCATCAGCGTGACGGCGAAGGCGTTGCCGTCGACCGCCAGGAGCTTGAAGCCGTTCGGGGCGCCGTCGGTCTGTACGGTGACCGGAATGCCGCGTTCGTCGAACGGACCGCTCCACCAGCTGCCCGAGACGGTGCTCATCACATGATGATGGTGCTCCCCGGCCGCATAGCCGTCGGCCGCGCCGAAATACCAATGCTCGTTGGTATGGGTGTGGCCGCAGAAGCTGGCGGTGTGCGGGTGGCTGGAAATGGCCTCGAAGAACGCCCGGTTGTCGGTGTTGGCGATCGCCGGATCATCGCCCTGCAGCGTCTTCAACGGAATATGGAACGAGAAGACGACGAGGCTGTCCTTCGCGACATTGGCGAGAACGTTCCTGATGAAGGTCAGCTGCCTGTCGCCGAATTTTCCCTGGTATTTGCCGAAGCCGTTCGGTCTCGCCGGATCGGTGCCCAGATAGTCCACGTTGTCGAGCGTGAAGAAGGTCGCGCCGCCGTACTGGAAGGCCGAATAACGGGCGCCGAACGTCTGCTTGAAGGTTTCGCGCGACAGCGTGTTGTCGGCGGCCTCCAGGTTCATGTCGTGATTGCCGCAGCAGTTGTACCAGGGCAGGCCGATGGTGCCGATGATCTTGTTGAAACGGTCGTAGAACGAAAGGTCATCGAACATGATGTCGCCATGGGTGATGCCGAAGGCGGCCGCGACGTCCGTCGCGCGCGAGACCACGTCGTCGCGGACGTAAGCGACTTCGGCAAGGCTCTCCGGCTGCGGATCGGCGAAAAGAATGGCGTTGAATTTCCTCGGTTCGTCCTGGCGTTTCAGCGCGAAATCGATGCTGGCGGGCAACGGACCGCTCGGCGCCAGTCCGGCAAAGCGGTAACGGCCCGGATCCGGCGTGCCGTTCGGGGCGTGGATATGGGCAAAGCGGGGCAGGTTGGTGTCGGGATCGACCGGCGTCATCCATCCGGTCGGCTTGATGACGAAGAGGGACTCGCCCTCCGCGACATTCAGCGACCAGCGGCCCTGGGCGTCGGTCTTGACCACATCCTGGCCGTTCGAGACCATCACGCCTTCGATGCCGGGATTGGATGGACCCGGTTTGCCGGAACCGTCCCGATCCTCGAAGACGGTGCCGCGCGCTTGGGCGGCTTCGGCGGCGAACACGGGTTTGACCACAAGGGTCAGCCCGAGGGCGGTCGCGCCGACGAGGGTTTCCCGACGCGTCAGATCAAATTTGGACTCCATCGCGTCCTGCTCCCTGGCGGCCCCTGGTCGGACTGGGGTAAGGGCCTGAGCCCGCCAGAAGCGGAGCGGAGGCGCCGTATGAAACCTTAGGGTCCGGGACAAAACGCATCTCTTGTTTTGTCCCGGACCCTAAGGAAACGATTACCGCAAGCTTCCGGCAGCGGTGTGAAGATTTCACGAAATCATTTCCGATGGCGGTCGGCGGCACCGGCCGAAGAGACCACCGGCCGGATCATCGGGCCAGGCCTTGCAAGGCGCTGGTCGCCGACGGCAGCAGGGCCTTGGCCCGGTCCGGCCGGAAATAGATGCACAGGCGCACGACCTTTCCCGAATCGTCGGTGGTGAAGCGGTCGATCACGGCGGGGCTGTCGGTATCCAGCGATCCCTGCATTTCCATGTAGCAGTCGTGACGTCCGGCTGGAGCCAGGCTGGCGATGTGGGATTGGGCCTTGTGCCCGGCCATGAAGGCCACATAGAAGGCGCCGATCCTGTCGTTGCCGCGGATGGGCTGGTCGACGGGCCCAAGATAAAGGGCATCTTTGGAGAAAAGGCCGCCAATCAGGTCGTAATGGCCGGCGGTGATGAGATCGCTATAGCGTTTGGCGGCCTGACACGCCGGGTGGCGAAGCGCCGCGGCGGGGATCAGGGCGTCCTTGACGTACTCCTGGCCGTCGCCGTCGGCGGCCGGCCTCGCCCAGGCGGCTTCGGCCGCCAGGATCATCGCGCCTGCGGTAAGAAGGAGGGCTATTGTCTTCATCGTGGCGTCCTTCGCGGTTTGTTGGTGTCGGGAGTAACGAAGTCGATGCGCCGGCTTTGAAAATTTGCTCTTGATTCCGGGACCGGCTTGAGGTCATTCAGCAAGACCGTTGCGTGGCCGAGCGGCGGCCGCAACGCGGGATGGGTCCCTTTCCGAGAGGTTATCGCATGGCGTCGATCCACGGACATGAAGTTTTGCACATGATGCTGGAGCGGGGGGAGGGGTATCCGTCCGTCGAGGCATTGACGGCGGCGATCGAAGAGCGTTTCGGCGCGGATGCGAGGTTCCACACCTGTTCGGCCGAGGGAATGGACGCAAGGCGTCTGGTCGAGTTTTTGACGGAGCGGGGAAAGTTCGTGCCCCTGACTTCAGGCTTCAACACCAGCCCGGAGAAGATCTGCTCTCACTGACGCCCACCATGAAATCATGCTGTTCCTGAGGGCGAGGGAACGGCCGGTTACGGCCGAAAGGTGCGCATTGCCATGGGTGGCAGAGTGCTCGTGGAACAATGGACACTGAAGGATCTCAAAAAGCCATGGAAGCAGCATCGTCTGTCGCGGCGCCGGGGCTCGGGCTGGACCGGGCGGGACGGGTGGAAACCCGCGGCATCGACTTCATCCCCGAAAACGAACGGCGGTCTCGCCCGCGCGATCTCGCCTGGGTGTTTTTCGGGGGCCAGCTCTGCTATGGCTCCATCCTGGTCGGCTCGCTGCCGGTGGCCTGGGGGCTTTCCTGGTGGGGGGCTTTCTCGTCCATCCTGGTGGGATCGCTGCTCGGTTCGCTGGGGTTCGCCGTCTTCGCCGTGATCGGTCCCAAAGCCGGCACCAACGCCACCGTCACCAGTGGCGCCTTCTTCGGTGTGCGTGGCCGCTATGTCGGCTCGCTCATCACCCAGGTGATCACCCTGGGCTTTTTCGCCCTGCAGCTCTGGGTGAGCACGCCGCCGCTCGTCGCCACCGCCGCCCGTCTGTGGGGCACTCCGGCCGACGCCGCGGCCCTGAGCATCGGACTGGCGGTGGTCACCGGTCTGGTCCTTCTGGCCAACGCCCTGGGACATGCGACACTGGTGCTGTTGGCCAAGATCACCGCCGTGACCAACGTGTTTTCCATGGCGGCCCTGGTCATCTGCGCCGCCTCGGCCTTTCACGGCGTCCCGGCGGCCGGCGATTATCTGCTCGGCGGCTTCTGGCCGACCTGGGCGCTCGCGGTCATGATGGCGATTTCCAATGCCATCTCCTACGCCCCGTTCGCCAGCGACTATACGCGCTACATGCCGGTCCGGACCGGCGGCCGCGCCCTGTTCGGCTGGGGCCTGTTCGGCATGATGACGGGGACGGTGGTCTCGCTGTCCTGCGGCGCCTTCATCGCGCTGGCGCTGACCGCGGCCGGAGAGGTGCTGTCACGCATGGTCGCGGCCTTGCCGACGGCGCTTCTGCTGCCGGTGATCCTTGCCGGGCTGGTCGGCAACGTCACCAATGCCGGGCTCAACGCCTACAACGGAACGCTCGACCTGCATGCCCTGCTGTGGCGCTTGCGCCGGGTGCAGGTGTCCTTTCTCTTCGGCGGGGTGGGGATCGTGCTGGGTTGGCTTGGGCTGGTCGTGTTCGACATGATGAGCTCGACCGAGGCGCTCTGCTCGCTGGTCACCGTGCTGGTGACGCCGTGGATCGCCATCAATGTGCTCGGCTACTGGCGGGTCGGCGGACGCTTCGCGGCGGCCGATCTGCAAGCCTTCGACGATCGGCGCGGCGCCTACTGGTATCGGGGCGGCTACAATCCGCGGGCGATCCTGGCCTGGGTGGTCGGCGTGGTGGTGGGCTTTCTTTTCGCCGGGACCGACATCTTCACCGGTCCGCTGGCCAATCTGGCGGATGGCGTCGATCTCAGCTTCCTCGGTTCGGCGGCGGTCAGCAGCCTGCTTTATCTGGTGATGACGGCCAAACCGGCGGATCCGCGCGCGACGCCCTGACGCGGATGCCGGCGTCGATGGGTCGACGGCGCGCGTCGGACCGGGGGGCGCCCATCGCGGACGTTCCCGAGATCAACGCCGGTTCCGGACAGCGGAGCGGACCTTACGCTGATGGGATCATCCCTGGCCGGATTCGCTGACCCGCCGATGCGTGGCGCGCATCAGGATCAGACTGATCACCGCCGTCGTCATCACGATATAGCCCAGCCAATTGAAATGCTGCAGTGGGCCGCCGTCGTTTTGCACGATGATCGCGCCGGCGATGACCGAGGCGATCCCGCCGGAGAATTGCTGCAGCGACGCGCCGATGGCATTGAACGCCCCGCGCTTGTTGATGTCGGGCACGGCCGACATCAGCGCCTGCGCCGGAATCAGGCGCGAGAAGATGCCGACGAACAACAGGACATTGATGATGATCACCGTGACGAGGCTGGCGGCGCCGAGATTGGTCCAGACCGCCACCATGGTCAGGGTCACCAGCGTCCCGAAGAAAAACGTGCGGAATTTCCCGAAGCGATCGGTCGCCTTGCCGATCAGCGGCCCGGTGAACACCGTGCACAGGCCGGAGATCAAATAGATCGTCGGCAGATCGCCGAGCGACAGCCCGACATTATGGACGGTGTAGGCGCTGCCGAAGGGCATCAACATATAGCCGCCGGTCGCCAGCAGGGCGGTGGTGGCGAACGCCACCGTATATTTCGGCTCGAACAGCGTCCACACCAGATGGGTCCAGGCGCTGTGTGTCTGGGGCAGCGCCAGATGCGCGTCGACCGGTTTTATCAGGAGCAGGATGATGATCCAGGCCGGCATCGCGATGGCGACGATAGCGATGAAGGGCAGATGCCAGTTCCACAGATTGGCGAAATAGATACCGGCCGGCAGGCCGAGAACCTGCGAGGCGGCGAAGGCGGTTTGGATGAACCCCATGACTCGGCCCCGCATTTGCAGGGGGAACAGGTCGGTGGCGATCGCCATCACCACGGAACCGATCACGCCGCCGAACAATCCGGTGACGATCCGCGCCAGCAGCAGAAGCGGATAGCTGTCGGCCAATGCGCACAGCGCGGTGCCGAAAATGAAGCCGCCATAGAAGAACAGCAAAAGCCGCTTGCGATCGAAGCGATCCGCGAAGCCGGCTGCCATCAATCCGGAGAGGGCGGCGCTGAAGGCATAGGACGACACCGCCCAACCGAATTGCTGCGGCGTGATCCGCAGCGCCGGCATGACGATCGCACCCAGCGGCGAGATGATCATGAAGTCGAGGATCAGGGTGAATTGCAGGAAGGCAAGAACGGCGACGACGAATTTCTGATAGGGGGTGAAGGCCGGTTTCGCGGGCTTCAAATCCATGGCGTCTGCCGTATCCATCCCCGTCACCCTTGGCTCATGCAATCCGTTCGGGCCCAATGTAGTGACTATAATGGATGCGGCCAAAGGCTATTCGGTTTCGCACGGTTTCGGTCTTGCCGCCATGTAGGGATATGGCAGGCCGATGTCCCTCGCCAGGCGCGCGCCTCCGCGCGCCTGGCCGCTCTTGAGGTCGGCGCCACGGACTGTTTCAGGCCCTGCGGACGGAGGTCACGAAGCGATCGAGGTCGGCGGACAGGGTGGAGGCCCTGGTGGCAAGCCGTTGCGCGGCATCCAGCACTTGCCGGGCGGCCGTTCCGGTCTCTGTCGAGGCCTTGCTGACGTCGGCAATGGTGCTGGTGACCTGGGTGGTTCCAACTGCTGCCATTTGCACGTTGCGGGCTATTTCCTGGGTCGCTGCCGATTGCTCCTCCACGGCAGCGGCCACCGAACCCGAGATTTCGTCCATGTGCCGAATGGTCTCGGCGATGGACCCGATGCTCGACACGGCTTGGGTCGTCGCCTTCTGGACGGCGCTGATCTGCTGGCCGATTTCGTCGGTGGCCTTGGCTGTCTGATTGGCCAGACTCTTGACCTCGCCGGCCACGACGGCGAACCCCTTGCCGGCCTCGCCCGCCCGGGCCGCCTCGATGGTGGCGTTCAGGGCCAGCAGGTTGGTTTGGCTCGCGATGTCGTTGATGAGATTGACCACGGCGCCGATTCGTTCGACGGCACCAGCCAGGTTGCCGACCAGGGCGGAGACCTGGCTGGCCTCCGACACCGCGCCACCGGCCACCCGGGAGGATTCCTCGACCTGTTGGCCGATCTCGGCGATCGAGGACGACAGCTGAGTGGTGGCCGAGGCCACCGTCTGAACGTTGTTCGATGCCTCGTTGGCCGCCGCGTTGACATGCGCCGCCTGCCGATTGGCTTGTTCGGCCACCGAAGCCATGGACTGCGCCGAGGATTCCATCTGTCCGGCCGCCAACGAAAGATCCTGGACGACCACCTTGACCGAGGCCTCGAAATCGTCCGCCATCAGGTTCAGCTCCGTCTTGCGCTGTTCGGCCGCTTTGCGGTCGGCCTCCTTGACGTCGTCGGCCAGGCGCCGGTTGTCTTCCATCGTCTTCTTGAAGGTGGTCACCGACCGGGCCATCTGCCCCAATTCGTCGCCGCGGCCATCTCCCGGGACCACCACTGAAAAGTCGTTGTCCGCCAGTCGAAGCATGACCCCTGTCATTTTCGAGATCGGAGCCGAGATGCTGGTGACCAGGAATACAGCCAGTGCGACGGTCAAGAGGACGGTGACGACCACGGCGCCAAGCACCCAAATCCGGACCTGGGCATAGATTTCGTCGCTTCTTTGGCTGGCGGCATCCGATCCCTGCTGGCGCATCGTGGTCAGCTTGTCGATGTCCGCCATGCCCTGGTCATAGGCTTTGTGGGACGGGCCGAAATAGAGGGCGGTCGCCGCAATGGATTCCCCGTCCTTGGCACGTTCGAGGATTTTCTGATGGATTTGCAGGTAGTCCTGCAGGGACTTTTCGAAGTCCTGGTAGATTTGCTGTTCGTCATGTTCGGAGTTGAGGGATTCGTAACGCTTGCGGAAGGAGGAAAGGTCGTTTGCCTGCGTGCCGAGAGCCTTTTCGGCATCGTCTCGCTGGGAGCGGTCGACCGCCAGGATGAGCTGGGCCTCGGCGTTGCGGAAGTTGCCGAGGGCGGCTTTGATATTTCCGGTGACGGCGATGCTGGGGGCCCAGACCTTGCTCATTTCGGTGGTCAATCCATTGACCGTGGCCAGACGGCTCACCGCGAACAAGCCGAGACCAAGAACGATGGCCAACAGCACAGCAAAAGCTGCGCAAATCTTCACTCGGATTGAAACACCAGACATATCACGAACTCCAAAAAACTACTCTAATCTGAGATTGGCAAACCGTGGCGGCTCGAACCTACGACGGCCCATCTCGGTCCTTCCCGCGGCCGCGATCCGCCCGCGTCACGCCGCGATCGTCGGACGTTTCGGCAAGCCGCCGGCCTTGAGGATGAAGCCGGCCACCTCCTCCAGGCCTTCGCCGGTCTTGAGGTTGGTGAAGACGAAGGGCCGGCTGCCGCGCATGCGCCGGGCGTCGTGGTCCATCACCTCCAGGCTGGCGCCGACCATCGGGGCCAGGTCGATCTTGTTGATGACCAGCAGATCCGACCGGGTGATGCCCGGTCCGCCCTTGCGCGGGATCTTGTCGCCGGCCGCCACGTCGATGACATAGATCGTGATGTCGGCCAGTTCCGGCGAAAAGGTGGCCGACAGATTGTCGCCGCCCGATTCGACCAGGATGATCTCCAGGTTGGGAAAACGGACGTTCATCTCGGCAACCGCGGCCAGATTGATCGAGGCATCTTCCCTGATCGCCGTATGCGGACAGCCGCCGGTCTCCACCCCCATGATGCGGTCGGGCGACAGCGCGCCGGAGCGGGTGAGGAATTCGGCGTCCTCCCGGGTATAGATGTCGTTGGTGATGGCGGCGATGTCATAGGTATCGCGCAGCCGCTTGCACAGCCGGTCCATCAAGGCGGTCTTGCCCGAGCCGACCGGTCCGCCGATTCCGACGCGAAAGAGAGACGTCATGATCTGAACAACCTCGTGTATTGGGTTTCGTGACGCATGCTGGTCCAGTCGACCATCGGGGTCGCCGTCCCCAGGGTGTCGAGCGAGGCGGCGCGGGCGGCGAGAACCACCGCCGGGAGGCGCTGGACCAGGCCCCTGACCGCGCGCTGGCCATCGGTCTGGCCGAGCGGAATCAGGCGGACCGCCGCCGAGACCAGATTGGCCGCCACCGCCTGCAGAAAAGCGGCAAGCGCCGCTTCTTCCGCGATGCCGGCGGCGGCGGCGGCCACCGCCACGGCAATCGCATAGGACGGCCGGGCCAGCAAGGCGAGCCAGCGGTCCTGTGCCGCCTCCGGCCAGCAGGCGGTCAGGGCGGTGACGAAGGCCCGGCCCTGGGCGCGGGATTCGAGGGCGGTTTCCGCCGTGCCGCGCCAGGCCTCGGCCAGTTCCGCCACCCTGGCCAATCCGTCCGGATCGTCGTTGCGGACGGCCCGATGGGCTGCGCAGAACAGGACGGCGTCGATCCAGGCGCCGCCATGGCGCAGGATGGTCGAAATCCAGCCGGTGACGCTGTCGAGGTCGGTGAGCCGTCCGGTTTCCACCGCCTGTTCGATCCCGTGCGAATAGCTGAAGCTGCCGATCGGAAAGGCCGGCGACAACCAGGACATCAGCTGCAGCAATCCGGCGTTGTCGGTGGTGGGAGCGGCGGCGGTATCAGGCATCGGGGCCCCTCCGGAAACGGTCCCCCTCGCTCCCGCGTCGGGGGAGAGGGGCGGGGTGAGGGGGAAGGACGAGGGCGCCGGACCATCCCCTCACCCTCCCGCTGACGCGGGCCCCTCCCTCTCCCGCAAGCGGGCGAGGGGTCCAGTGGCGAGGATCGGGACGCATTCGGTCAGGCATGATCGTGCCCACCCGCCGCATAGGCGCCGCCTTCGGCCTGGAACGCGGCGCGGTGCCGGACGACCCGTCCGCCCAGTCCTTCGACCATGCCGACCAGGACATGGTCGTCCTGGATGCGCAGGACGCCGCCGGCCAGGATCTGCACCGGCGCATGGCGATTGCCGATATGCCAGGCGATGCGGACCATGCTTTCGGCATCGGGACAGGCGATGTCGGCCACCGCTTCCGCCGCGGCGCGCACGGCGATCCAGCCGCCGTCGGAAAGCCGCAGGCCATCGCCGTCGGCCAGGACGCTGGCCGCCGGAAGATCGAGCAGAAATTCCCCCCCGGAATCGTCGGTCATGGCGAGGCGCCGCCGATGCCGATCGGCCCAGGCCAGCGTGATCCCCGTCCGGGCCTGATCGGCCGGCCAATCGCCGGGATGGTGAAGCGCGACGGCCGTCTTCATGAATAATGCCGAAGGACATGAAGAAGAGACATCATCTTCTCTCTTTCGCTCTGACGCTCAGATCGCTCATAAAGAAATTTGAACCACCAAGACACCAAGACACCAAGACACCGAGGTGACGGAACACGCCGTAAGCATTCTCCCATCCCTTCACCCGGCGGTCGGCGGGATCGGGGGATGAATGCCTGCGGCGCGAATTCGTGACCATCCGCCGGCCGGTCGCGAAAGCACCTTGGTGCCTTGGTGTCTTGGTGGTTCATCTTCTTTGCATATCACCGGTTAAAACAAAAAATAGCGCTGGGCGAGCGGCAGTTCGCTGGCCGGTTCGCAGGTCAGCAGTTCGCCGTCGGCCCGCACCTCATAGGTTTCGGAATCGACTTCGATGACCGGCAGGGCATGATTGTGGATCATCGCCGCCTTGGTCAGGCCGCGGGTGCCGGAGACGGCCAGGATCTGCCGGCGCAGGCCCAGCCGGTCGGCCAGGTCGCCCTCGACCGCGGCGGCGCTGACGAAGGTGACGCAACTGGCCGAAAGCGCCCCGCCGAAGGCGCCGAACATCGGACGGTAATGCACCGGCTGCGGCGTTGGAATCGAGGCGTTGGGATCGCCCATGGCGGCCGAGGCGATGGTGCCGCATTTCAGCACCAGATCCGGCTTGACCCCGAAGAAGGCCGGTTTCCATAAGACCAGATCGGCCAGCTTGCCGACCTCGACCGAGCCGACATGGGCCGAAATGCCGTGGGTGATGGCCGGATTGATGGTGTATTTGGCGATGTAGCGCTTGACCCTGAGATTGTCGTTGTCTCCTTGGCCGGGCAGGGCGCCGCGCTGGCCCTTCATCTTGTGGGCGGTCTGCCAGGTGCGGATGATCACCTCGCCGACCCGGCCCATCGCCTGGCTGTCGGAGGACATCATCGACAGCGCGCCAAGGTCATGCAGGATGTCTTCGGCGGCGATCGTCTCCTTGCGGATGCGGCTCTCGGCGAAGGCCAGATCCTCCGGGATGGAGCTGTCGAGATGATGGCAGACCATCAGCATGTCGAGATGTTCGTCGAGCGTGT